>JBBITQ010000136.1:0-4404 GCA_037440685.1 Clostridiales bacterium | reverse complement strand
TGTAGATCATGATCCCTATCACCAGCATGAAGAATCCGCTCGCCACGCGGACCTGCGGAAGGTAGTGGCCCAGGCGCGGCATGAGGCGGACAAACCACGACAGCCCCAGGGCGGTGACGAAGAACGGCAAGCCGAGCCCCAGCGAGTACGCGGCGAGGAGGATGCACCCAGCCAGCGCCGTCTGGGCCTGGCTGGCCATCAGCAGGATGGCCGTCAGGACGGGGCCGACACAGGGGCTCCAGCCAGCAGAGAAGGCGGCGCCGATCAGGAAGGAATTCCGCAACCCGGTGCGGCCCGGCACCATGTGGGTAGCCCGCATCTCCCGCTCCAGGAAGGGCAGGTTCAGGAAACCCATCATGTGGAGGCCAAAGGCCACGACGACGATGCCGCTGATCTGCCGGACCAGGCTCATGTTCTCGCGTAGGAACTGCCCCACCGTGCTCGCGGTGAGGCCCAGGGCGATGAAGATCACCGAGAAGCCGAGGATGAAGGCCAGGGCGTTAAAGGTTAGCCGCCGGCGCAGGTCCCGGCTCCACGACCCCGCGGCCAGTTCGTCGTAAGAACTGCCCGTCAGGTAGGTCACGTAGGTGGGCACGAGCGGCAGGCAGCAAGGGGAGGCGAACGACACCAGCCCGGCCACGAAGGCTATCGTGAGGCTTACCGACTCGGTCATGCGCGATCACCTCCAGGCCCCGGGCCCGCGGCGCCGGCCGATCACCGGCCCTCCAGCTTCCAGTCGCCCCCGCCGTCCTCCGAGCGATACAGGTCCCCGTTGGGCGCGCCAGCCAGGATCACGGTGCGCCCCTCGGAGGATGTCACCGCCAGGCCGGTCATCTGCCGGGCGTGGCTCCGCTGTGACCACCGGGCGCTCTTGCCGCCGTCGGTGCTTTTCCACACGCCCTTGTTGGTCGCCAGGTACACCGTGCCGGACGCAGCGGGATCGAAGGCCATCGCGAACACGACCGGGCGCGTGGGGATGGTGAGGATGACCTCCTGGATGTCCGCCGGCGACCAGTTGCGGCCGCCATCGTCGCTGCGGAACAGGCGCCCCTCCCATCCCGTCTGCCCCAACTGAGCCATCGCGAGGAGGACGCGGTCGGCGTTCCCCGGGTCGACAGCCAGGGCCACCACGGGCGAGTCGGCGGGGATGCCGCTCCCGACGGCGCTCCAGGTCGCGCCCCCGTCGGCGCTGCGGAAGAGCCCGTGCCCCCGCACCCACGCGAGGACGTCCCCGCGGGGGCCGGCCGCCAGCGCCGCGACCTCTTTGGCGGGCAACCCCTTGCCGGCATCCTGCCAGGTCCGGCCCGCGTCCCGCGACACGACCACGCCGATACGGCTCCCCGCCGCATACAGCGCCGGCGGGCTGCCGGGCGCGAAGACGGCCGCGGTGATCTCCTCCTGGCCGAGGTCGAATCCGGAACCGCCGGTCACCGCCTCCCAGCCTCCATCCGGCTTGCTCCGGAAGAGGCCCTGAGCGGTGCCGACGTACACGGCGCCCCCAGCCGGGTCCAGGGCCACGGCAGAGAGCCGGTTGCCGGCGGCCACCGGGCCCACCCCCGCCCCGTCGATGGGCTCGCCGGTGGTGACGGCATAGAACTCCTGCATCTGCTCGAAGGTCATGGGGCCTTCCCAATACTTACGCGCGATCCCCTGGGCGTCGATGAACCAGCTCTCCGGGTACCCGCGGACGTTGTAAGGGCCGGCGATGTTCCCATTCTGGTCACGCAGTATCAGGTAGGTCGTGCGGTTGTTCTTCATGTATTCCTTCAGGGTGTCGATCGGCTCGCGCACGTCCAGGCCGACGACCCTGATCTTGTCGCCGTACCGCTCGTGGAAGGCCTGGAGCGCTGGCGTCTCCTCCTTGCAACTGACGCACCAGGTGGTCCAGATGTTGAGGAGCAGCGGCTTGCCGCGGAAATCGGCCAGCTTGTAGGGCTTCCCGTCGAGATCGGTCACGCCGCGCCACTCGGGGGCGGGGCTCCCCTCCTTGGCCTTGCTCTTGATGCTCTGGTTGAACACCAGGGCGCCGACCATGAAGCCCAGCAACACCAGCGCCGCCAGGGACTTCAGCCATGTCTTGGCCGGCCCGGCCCCCGCCGGCGCCGCGCCCGCGCGAGCCTGACTCTCTGGGACCTTGACCTGCTGGGACGTCACGCCGCCCTCACCGCCGTACGCGTCTCCTCACGGATACCGTGCTTCTGATTATGCCACCGCAACATTGCATCAGCAACCCGGCCCGACCCTAACACGACGCCGACCCTCTCCAACCTACGATGAGCCAGGATAGGGCGAGGGGGTCGGGACGTCGCCCCCTGGACCGTACTTCCGATCGATCTCGTCCCGGATCTGCTGCAACGACTTGCCCCGCGCCAGCCCTTTCATCACGTCGTGGGTTATGTCCAGGCACATGTCGCAGTGCAGCCCATGCTGGTTCCAGGCCACCCGCCCCTGGGCGCGCTCGTCCCGGGCCACGTAGCAACTCAGGTTGCTTCCGTGACCCATACGGGCGCAACCGCAGTAGCACGGAATGTAGCGGAGCTTGTCCGGATTCATGAGGGCGAACTGGTAGGCGGACCGGACGTATGCCGGCGCGCCCACGAGAAAGGACGGTAGCTGCCCGGCGGCCGCCACCTCCACGGGATCGCCCGCCTCGGTAACGTACTCCTCCAGGGGCACCCGGGCCACTGGCCATAGGTCCCCCGTGTCGCCGCCGCGCCCCGCGAGGAACGCGCCCGCCGCCGCCAGCCCCCCGACGGCCAGCGCCGCCAGCACTGCGGAAACCTTGCGCCTGCCACCCCTCTTCCGACCGTCAGATCCGCCCACGACGCCGTCCTCCTCCCTGCAGACCCTCCGCCGTCCGCTCGGCCACCCTATCCTGCCACGACCGGAGCCGGACCTCCCGCACCAGCCGCTCCAGCTCCGCCAGTGCCTCCGGGCTCACCTCGGCCACCGCCGCCAGGAACTGCGATACGGCGTGGGGGCCGAAGTCCCGCACCAGCCCCACCGCCACCTCCCATGCCAGGCCGCGCACGAACTCCTCACGCCCCAGCCGCGGCCGGTAGAGGTAAGGGCTGCATGTCCCCTCCCTGGCCAGGAGGCCCTTGACCGCCAGGCGATTCATGACCGTCATGACGGTGTTGAATGAGAGGGCGCGCTCCGCCCGAAGGGCCTCCTGCACGTCGCGCACCGCCACCGGCCGCGCCGCCGCCCACACCGCCTCCATCACGCGCGCCTCCAGGCTGCCGAGGACCCGCTCCAGCCCTCGCTTGCTCAAGCGGAAGACGCTTACAGGGCACCGCCTCACGCCGATCCCCCACGCTGCGCCCCTCGGATTCGCGCTGTCGCGGCACGCTCCCATCCGCCGCGGCCCCGCAACATCGACACCGCAACCTGCGACATCCGCACTACGAATTGTCGTTAGAGGCGGTCGATCCGTCAAGGGCGGCTTTCGCAGCAACAGACGTTTTGATCCCAGTAACATGATCGCCAACAAGAATCCACAATCCCCAATCTTTAGCTTGATAAACACCGGTTGTGTACTATAATGCGTAGTGTAGACCAAGGCGCAGACGATCGCCAAGGCGCTTCTCTGGGGGAGGGATTCGCATGCGCTGCCCCGTTTGTGCTTCTTCAGGCTCCCTGGGCCTGTTGCAGCGGATCAGGAAGGGGAAGACCGTGCACGCGCGGTATTTCTGCAGGAACTGCTGCTCCGAGATCTGTTACGAAAACCAGGAGCTGACCTCCGTCCTCTCGATCGATGAGGACGGCGAGGTGATCCGTTCCCAGCCGCCGGTCATCTGGCAGCCGCGGTTCGGAACCGTCTGAACGGACGACCGGCACGCGCCGGGCCGGCCGGAGCCGCCGCATCCGCGGCAGCCGGCCGGCCCGGCGTCCTTCTCCCCTGCCCGCCGGGCACCCGCTCCCGCCCTTGCCTCCTGGCTCTACCCGGTGACGGAGGTCGCCAGCACCTCCACCTCCTTCTCCCGGACGTAGGTGTTGATGAGCACCAGCGGCCCCTCAGGTAGGCGGTAGATGATGCGGAGCACGACCGCCGCCCGCACCGTGAAGCGGCCCGGGCGCTTCCACTGCACCTCGAAGACCCGCGCGGGGTAATAGACCACCGACACCGACTGCAGGAACGGCACGCGGGGCACGTGCACCTCCAGGCGGAAGCGCGCTGGGCGGCCGACGATCCACTTGTCGGGCCCGTGGATGACCAGGCGCGGCACCGGTTCCCGGACGGTGTCGGCGCGGAACACGCCGGTCCACCTGCCGCCTCCGACCGCTCCGCCCTGCCGGGCGGAGGCATCCGTTCCCCCCGCGGGACCAGCGGCTCCCGGCGCCGTGCGCGCGCGCTGGAACCATGGGTGCTGGTCCGAAGTGTGGTTGAGCACGAGCTCGGTG
>JBBITQ010000135.1:0-4413 GCA_037440685.1 Clostridiales bacterium | reverse complement strand
CGTCACGATCTACACGACGCCGACCTGCTCCTGGTGCCAGGCGGCCAAGCACTACCTGCGCCAACGCGCCATCCCGTTCCGGGAGGTGGATGTGTCCCGCGACCCGGCCGCGGCACGGGAGATGGTCCGCAAATCCGGACAGATGGGAGTGCCGGTCCTGGACATAAACGGCAGGATCATCGTCGGCTTCAACCGCCCGGCCATCGCCCAGGCCTTGGGCATCCGCGATTGATCGCTCGCGAGGAAGGGGGATACCGCTGGTGAAGGTGCGTCCCGTGGATGATCGGCTCCTGGTGAAGCCCTTGGCGACCCAGGAGAAGACGGCTGCCGGGATCTACCTGCCCGACACGGCGAAGGAGAAGCCACAGCAAGGCGTGATCGTCGCCGTCGGCACCGACGAAGAGCTGCGGAAGGTCTTCAAGGAAGGGCAGAGGGTCTTATTCACCAAGTACGGCGGCTCGGAGGTAAAGCTCGACGGGGAGGACCACCTCATCCTGCAGCGCTCCGACGTCCTCGCCGTGGTGGAGGATTAGGCGGCGGAGGTCCACGCCTCCGCCGCCCCCGGCGGCGCGCCGGATTACCCCTTCTTCTTCAGGGCGAACGTCTTCTCATAGGTGATGACCTTCCAGATCTCGTCGTCGGTCAAAACCTTGCCCCAAGCAGGCATGAGCCGCTTCGGGTCGTCAGGGTACCCCTCCTTGACGCGCCAGAACCAGTAGCCATCGCTCAGGCGCGCCACCCGCGCCCGGTTGGTGAAGTCGGCGGGCCTGGGCACGATGTCCGGCGATCCGGGCCCCATCCCGTCGCCCATCGCCCCGTGACAACCCCAACAGTACCGGTTGTAGATGCGCTCCCCCTCGGCCAGCACCGCGCGATCGGAGACGTCGTACGGGTTCCGGAGGTGCGCGTAACGGGGCGGAGGATCGGCGGGCTTCGCCTGGGCGGTCCTGGGCAAGGCGCTGAGGCGCCCGACCGTCGTACCGGCTACGAAGGCGAGGAACAACGCGACACCGGTGGTGAAGCTGCGGGACCCCGACACTCCAAACCCCTCCTGGCCACAACGGCGGCTGCGACGCGAGCGATCTGCTTGGGATGTGGTGGGACGCAAGGCGACGACTGGGCCGGAACTCCAGGATCGAACCATTTATGCCGACTCTGACAAGCGACATTTAAGCACAAAAGCCCTCCGCTGCCAAGGGGGTGCAGCTTGCGGCATGCCGCAATTTGGCTCGTTAACATAACACAGGAGAAGCGATAAAATGTGACCGACAAAGACGAGCAGGAGGTAACACCATGGGCCGCATCCCTCCCCTTCCTGCGGTCACGGCACTGAAGATCCTCGCCGCCGCGGCCGCCCTCGTCCTTTCCGGCGCTGCCGCCGGGCTCATCGGCGGCGCGCGCGGCACGTTCACCAGCACGGCGGGTTCCAGCGGGAACGCCTTCTCCACCGGTACGCTCGTGATCGGCGTCACACCCGCTAAGGCCGCCTTCAATGCCACGAACCTGGCGCCGGGCGACAGCGTGACGGCCCGCCTCACGGTCCGCTCGGGGGGGACCCTGCCGCTGGCGTACCGGATCACCGCCGCCACCGCCGCCCCCAACATCCTCTGGACGGACACGGCACGGGGCCTGCAGCTCACGGTCCGCGACATCACCGATGAGACGCACCCGGTGCTGCTCTACCGTCGCGGGCCCATCAGCGCCCTCTCCACGGCCCCGGTCCACCTCGAACCGGGCGCGTCGCGGATACTGGAGTTCACCGTCGACCTCCCCCTGGAAGCCGATAACGCCTTCCAAGGACAGAGCCTCTCGGTGGACTTCACGTTCCACGCCACCCAGGAGTGAGGGTGCGGTGCGGCTCAGCTTAGCCGCCCTCGCCCTCGTCGCCGCGACCGCCATGGCGTCCGCCGGCCGGTGGCGCGCCTACGTCGTTTACGGGGGTAGCATGGCACCCACCCTGCCCCCGGGGGCGCTGGCCGTGGTGCGGCCAGTCGCCGGCCCCCTGCGTCCGGGGGACGTCATCGCCTTTCGCGACGGGCATCGGATCACCATCCACCGCATCGTCGCGCCCGCGTCCGTCGGCGCCGGCCCCTCCTGGCTGACGCGCGGTGACGCCAACCCGGTCGCGGACGCCCGGCCGGTCACCGCCCGCGACGTCGTGGGCCGCGTGGCGTTCGTCATCCCCTGGCTGGGCATCCCGATCCACCACCTCGTCGCCCACGCCAGCCTCGCGGCGCCGGCGCTCACCCTCGCCGCCACAGGAGCGTTGCTTCTCCCCCGTCGCTCCCCCGCAGCGGCGGCGCGGTACGGCACCCGGCCGCGGGGACGCCGACTGCGCCGCCATGCCGGGCGGGCCCTCCCCCTGGTGTTCACCGCTCTCGCGGTGGCGACGGTGAGCCGGCTGCTTCCCGCCGCTCACAGCGCCGCCGCGTTCACCGCCGCGCGGGCCAGCACCGGCAACCGCGTGGCCACAGCCGCGAGCGATCTCCTGTTCACCGTCAACCTCCTCGCGGGTCCCGCCCCGCGGCCCGCCGCGCCGCACCAGCCCGCGGCCACCGGCTACAACCGCTCCCTGGTGCTGGATGCCGGCTCCCTCCCGCGGCCCCTCCCCGGACCCTTCGGGGCCGTCACCACCACCGTGACCGCCCTGCCCAAAGTCATTGCCATCCACGGCAAGATGGCCGCCGCCATCTCCGTGCAGGGCGTACGGGCGTCGCCCCGCACCGTACCATGGCGCGACTGCACCTCTTACACGCCGAATTGGACGGAATGGCCGCGCGGCCGCCATGGCCTCACCGCCGTCCAGCCGCCGCGGGCCGCCATCACCTCCGGTGGGAAGGTACCCGTCAGCCTGGAGTTCCGCGTCTCCTCGGCTTCCCCTGCGGGCGTCTACTGCGGGCGCCTGGTGTTCAGCGACGCCACGCGGCCCGGGCGGTCGGTTGCCGTGCCCCTGCGGTTCGTCGTCTCCCCGGCGGCGCCTTAACGGCCCATCTTGACCCACGGCCCCTCGTCGGAGCGATTGGGCAACCGCCGGGGTATGCCGCCGTAACTCCAGAACCCGCCGTCATGGATCCGCAACCGCAGCTCGTGCTGCGCAGGCGCCACCCGCTGGCGCAGCGCCGCATAGGCCCCATGCTGCACGCTCTTCACGCCGTGCTTGGTCCATACCGCGTAGCCCCATGCCTGCGGGGCACCGCGCCCTTCCACCCAGCCGTCTCCCACCTGAACGCTCATGGTGCCCGTACCTCCTGTCCCTGCGGTACTGGCCTATTCTATGATCGGCGCGGACCGGAAGGGGACACGTCGCCGCAGAAGGGATGCCGGCACCAGCGGCGAACCGAAGAGACGAGGGAGGGACCTCGGCCTTGGACCAATTGGAACCACGCCAATTCTGGGCATTGCTGGCGGGACTGGGAGCGGGGAACGCGCTCCTGGTGCTTGCTTACGTGACGGGAGCGCGCATCGCCGCGATGCGCCGCCTCCCCGACCTGGCGGGGCTGGCGAAAGCCATCCCGGCGCCTCTCCAGTGGCACATGGTGTGGGGGCTTTCCGCCACCGCCCTCATCTTCGTCAGCGACCTGAACGCCCTGAGCTGGGGTGTCGGCGGCGCCGCCCACGTGGCTACTATGGGGGCCGCCTTCGCGGCCGCCCTCACCGGGGCTGCCCGCCTGTACATGGGGGGTAGCGGGAGGGCGCATCTCCTGGCGGTCGCCGCGGGCGCCGCCATCTTCGTCGCTGGCGTCGCCTCATTCGCCGTGCACGCCCTCCGCGTCCTCTGGCGGTGAGGACGTCAGCGCGCGGCGAAGAAGGCACGAGCGGCGTCTGCCGGCGCCTCTGCCATGACCTCGCGGGCGGCGTTCATGCCCCGCACGATCTGAGCGCCTGTGGACAGAGCCCCTAGGCTCACCGCCATGAGGGCGACCACCATGACCATCGTCTTCAGGTTCATCGCGCATCCCTCCGGCCGTCGCTGTCTACACCGTCAT
This sequence comes from Clostridiales bacterium, assembly GCA_037440685.1. Lineage (GTDB taxonomy): Bacteria > Bacillota > Sulfobacillia > DYIH01 > JBBITQ01 > JBBITQ01. Next base: position 427 of record JBBITQ010000135.1, on the reverse strand, counting down.
TCTCGCGGCACTTCGTTGAACGGCCATTGAAGGATGCTTGAAGAACCGTTAAAAGATCAAACCGTCTCGGCCGCGGCCGGCGCGGCCGTCTCCGCGTCCTCCTGGCCGCTCATGGTGCAGGCCCCCTGAAAGAGCGCCCCCCTGGTGATGGCCAGTTCCCGGCACCATATGTCTCCGTGGACGCGGGCTGTCGCCGCCAGTTCCACGCGCCCGGAGACGCGCACGTCACCGCGCACCTCGCCGGCGATGAAGGCGTTGCGCGCCGCGACGGACGCCGTGACAACCCCTTTCTCACCGACGAGGACGTCGCCTTCCACCACCACCTCCCCCTCGATGCGGCCGTCCACCCGGAGGCTCCGGCTCGCCAGGACCTTGCCCTGCACCGCGGTTCCCGCTCCCACGAGGGTCTCCACGGTTCCCTGCTGCC
>JBBITQ010000134.1:0-4439 GCA_037440685.1 Clostridiales bacterium | reverse complement strand
TTCCCCGAGCACAACCGGGTCCTCCGCGCCTGCTTCAGCCGCATCGTCGTGCACTCGGTAGGCATCCGGGCGGAGATGGAGCGCGCTGGTTTCCCGCCACGCCTGCTTGAGGTGATCCCCATGGGGGTGCGGCGCGTCCACCTTCCCGACCGGGCGGCGGCCCGGGCGGAGCTGGGGTTGGGCGGAGAGCCTGCCGTCGGCTTCTTCGGCTTCTTCTACCCGCAGAAGGGGATCGTCGCGCTGGCCGAGGCGGTGCGGGAGCTGCGGCGGGAGTGGCCGGGCCTGCGCTGCTTCCTCTTCGCCTCCGTCGCGCCCAGCCCTGCTTCCCGGGCGTATCGCGAGCAGGCCTGCGAGGCGTTGCAGCAGAGCGGGCTCCTTGAGGGGATCACCCTGGTCGAGGACTACCTTCCGCTGGACAGGGTGGTCCGGCACCTCCACGCCATGGACGTGAACGTGCTGCCCTATTCCGAACTGCCCGGCCGGCAGGTGTCGGCGGCGGTGCGCACCATGATGGCCGCCGAGCGCCCGATCATCACCACCGCCGCCTTTCCCTTCGCCGACCTCGAGGACGAGGTGTGGAAGATAGCGGCGCCGACTCCGGACCTCATCGCCGACGCCATCAGGCGGGTGCTCGGCGACCAGAGGCTGCAGCAAGAGCTGATCAGGCGCGCCCGCCGCTACGCGGAGCAGAACGACTGGCTACGGGTGGCGGCGCGGCACATCGCGCTGTACCGGAGCCTTTGACGGCGCGATGGGGCCCGTGACCGGCACCGGAGCCTCCGGCGGGCGAGGCAGCGAGGAGCGTGGTGAGGTTTGAAAGCCGTGATCCTGGCCGCGGGGCGGCCGGCCCACCTCCGCCATCCTGTCCTCGGGGTCCCGAAGGCGCTCCTGCCGGTGGCCAACAGGCCCGTAGCCGCCTACGCCCTCGATCTCCTACAGCGGGCGGGGATCGCCGAGGTGGGCGTCGTCGTGGAGAGCAGGGACGGGCCGATGGCTGCCTGGCCGGGATGGCGCAGCCGGCCGGGCATGAAGATCTTCTTCCTGGAGCAGTCGTTGCCGCTCGGCACGGCCCATGCGGTCAAGATGGCCCAGGGGTTTGTGGGCGGCGACCTGTTCCTGGTCATCGCCGGCGACTGCCTGCTGGACGGCGGCCTGGCGGAGTTCCTCGAATGGGCGGGGGCTGCGCGTCCCGCCGCCGGACTGCTCCTGGCCGCCGTACCCGACCCCGAGGCCTACGGGGTGGCGGATGTCGCGGGCGACCGCGTGCTCCGGTTGGTGGAGAAGCGGGAGCGCCCTCCCGGCAACCTGGCCCTCGCAGGGGTCTACGTCTTCAGCCGCGAGATCTTCGCCGCCATCGACGTGATGCGCCCGTCGGCCCGCGGCGACCTGGAGCTGACCGGCGCCGTCCAGCTCCTGCTGGAGCGCGGCCTGCCAGTCCTCGCGTACCAGCACCGGGGTTTTTGGCGCGACATGGGGCGTCCCCAGGCCATCCTGGAGGCGAACACGTTCTTCCTGGACCGCCTCGCCCCCGACGTCAAGGGCGAGGTCAGCCGCTCGCACCTCGAGGGCCGGGTCAGCGTGGGCTTGCGCGCCCGGGTGATCAACAGCCACATCGTCGGTCCCGTGGCCATCGGCGAGGGCACGGCCGTGATCAATTCGTGGATCGGGCCTTTCTCGGCCATCGGCGATCACGTGGTCATCGAGGACTGCGAGGCGGAGCGCAGCGTGATCATGAACAACTGCCGGCTGCGGGGGGTGGCGCGGCTGGAGGGCAGCGTGATCGGCGAGGGGAGCCGCGTGGGGCGGCGGGCGTCCAAACCGCTGGCCTACCGGCTGACCGTGGGCGAGCGGAGCGAGATCGAGGTGCCATGAGGATCGCCTTCTACTTCGCGGAGACGTGGGACTGGAACGGCGCGGACCTGGAGGCCGGACTGGGCGGGGCCGAGACCGCGCTGGTGTACCTGGCCCGGGCCCTGGCCAGGGCCGGTCACGCGGTCGTCGTCTTCAACCGGACGTCGCGCCCGGGCCCGGTAGCGGGCGTCGAGTATCGGCCGGCCGCCGCCCTGGGGGCGGAAGAGGCTTGGGACGCCTTCGTCAGCATGTCGTTTGTCCCGGAGGTCGAGCGGATACCGGCGCGGGTGAAGGTCCACCTCTCCATGGAGGACAGCGAGTCGTGGGTGCGGAGCTACCGCGCCTACCTGCCCCACGTGGACGCCCTGTTCACCCTGAGCCCCCACCACACGCGGCTGGTCGTCACGCGCTTCGGCGTGGACCCCGCCCGCATCTACACCACCCGGTTCGGCGTCTGGGCGGACGACTACGCCCATCTGGGGTCGAAAAGGCCCTGCCAACTGCTCTATTGCTCGGTCCCGGGGTGCGGCCTGGGGTTCCTGCCCGCCGTCTTCCGCCGGGTCAGGGAGCAGGTGCCCGCGGCCACGCTGGTGGTGACCGGCGACTTCACCCTGTGGGGGCGCCCCGACCCAGGGCTCGCGCCGTACCTGCCGGCGCTCACCGCCCTGCCCGGAGTGCGGGTCCTCGGCAAGGTGCCGCGCGCCGAGCTGATCCGGCTGCAGAAGGAGAGCGTCCTGCACGTTTACCCGTGCTGCTGCAACGAGCTGTTCTGCCTCTCCGCCATCGAGTGCCAGGCGGCAGCCTGCCCTACCGTGGCGCCCGCGTACGCGGCCCTAGAGACGACGGTGGCGGACGGCGTCTCAGGGGTCCTCCTGCCCCTCTCCCCCCAAGACCCCGGCTTCGCCGAACGCATGGCGGGGGCGGTGGTGCGGCTGCTCCGCAACCGGGACGAATGGGCGCGGCTGGCCGCTGGGGCGCGGGAGCGGGCGCTGGGGCACTTCACCTACGACCGCGTGGCGGCGGAGTGGGTAGCGGAGTTCCACCGCCTCGCGGCCGCCAAGGGGCGCTAGGGGCGGCGCCCTCCGGCACTCGCTCTGGTGCCCGTGTCCAGGGCGGTGTCATGTCCGGGGGCGCCGCTATAGGATGTACGGGGGGAGAGGACAACGGCGTGATTCCGCTGGCGCAACCGCTCATCACCGAGGAAGACAAGGTCCTGGTGGTTGAGACGCTCGGCTCGTGCCGGCTGGCGGCGGGGGAGCGGGTGCGGGCCTTCGAGGCGGCCTTCGCCGCGTACGTGGGCGCGCGTCACGCCGTGATGACCTCCTCCGGCACCGCCGCGCTCCTGGCCGCCGTGGCGGCCCTGGGGATCGGGCCGGGCGACAAGGTGATCACCACGCCGTTCACCTTCATCGCCACCGTGACGGCCATCCTCCACGCCGGGGCGGTGCCGGTGTTCGCCGACATCGATCCGGTCACGTACAACCTCGATCCGGATGGCGTGGCGCGGGCGATGGCCGTCCACCCCGACGCGGCTGCCATCCTCGTGGTGCACCTGTACGGGCTCCCGGCGGCCATGCCGGAGATCGCGCGCCTGGCCCGGACCCACGGGCTGATGCTGATCGAGGACTGCGCCCAGGCGCCCGGGGCGGCGGTGGACGGTCGCGCGGTGGGGACGTTCGGGGACGCCGCCTGCTTCAGCTTCTACGCCACCAAGAACATGACGACGGGCGAGGGCGGTGCCGTGGTGACCTCCGACCCGGAGGTGGCGGAGCGCGTGCGCCGCTTCATCGACCACGGCCAGTCGGAGCGGTACCGGCACGACTCCCTGGGGTTCAATCTGCGGATGACGGAGCTCCAGGCGGCCCTGGGCCTGGGGCAGCTCCGCCGCCTGGACGAGCGGAACGCGCGGCGCCAGGCCCATGCCCGGTTCTACGACGCCGCCATCGTCAATCCCCACGTGACCAAGCCCCTCGCGCCGCCCGGCTTGCGCCACGTCTACCACCACTACACTCTGCGGGTGCGGGACCGCGAGGGGTTCCTCTGGCACATGGCCGCCCAGGGGGTCTGCTGCGGCGTCCACTACCCGCGGACCGTGCCGCAGCAGCCCCTGTTCCGCCGCGTCCGCTGGGAGGGGCTCCCGCAACCCGAAGCGGAGGCGGCGGCCGCCGCCGTCGTGTCCATACCGGTGCACCCGGCCCTCTCCCAGGGCGACCTGGAGCGCGTCGCGGAGGCGGTGAACGCCTTTCAGCCCCGTGTCTGACACCCGGTGTGGGTACATACAGGCGGGGGGTGCGAGCATGGGGCAGGAGGGGTATTTCGTCCACCCCTCGGCCGAGGTGGCGCCCGACGCCGTGATCGGGCCGGGCACGCGCATCTGGCACGGTGCCCAGGTGCGGGAGGGCGCGGTCATCGGGGCCAACTGCGTCCTGGGCAAGGGCGTGTACGTGGACCGGGGCGTGTGCATCGGCAGCGGGGTGCGGATCCAGAACGGCGTCTCCCTCTACGCCGGTGTCCAGGTGGAGGATGACGTATTCATCGGACCGGAGGTCACCTTCACCAACGACCGCTATCCCCGGGCCTTCGCCGGG
>JBBITQ010000133.1:2970-4440 GCA_037440685.1 Clostridiales bacterium | reverse complement strand
GAGCCCCGAGTTCCACCCCGGCCTCTGCCAGGCCCCACTGCCGCTGCTTGGCCCATTCCTCGCCATACACCCCGTCCTTCAGCACTATGACGGTGATGGCCAGTCTCCGGTGGGCGGCCGTGATGAACTCCCCCAGGAAGCTGCCCAGCCCGCCATCTCCGGTGATGGCCACCACCTGGCGCTCGGGAAAGGCCAGCTTGGCGGCGATGGCGGCCGGGAGGGCGAAGCCCACGGAGCGCCAGTGGCCCGAGATCAGTACGCGCTGGCCGTTCCCGCGGAAGTAGCGGCTGAACCACAGGGTGTTGTTGCCCACGTCCAGCGTGATCAGGGCATCGCGGGCCACGGCGGCGGCCAGGGCGGTGATCACCCGGGCGGGGGAGAGGCCGGCGCCGGCGCGGGCAGCCCGCACCTCCTCGTCCCAGGCGCGGCGCGCCTCCTGGAGATAAGCGCTCCAGGCCGTGCGATCGCGCTTCTTGATCCTCCCGGCGATCCGGGGCAGGACGTCCTCGGCGCGGCCGCAGATGGCGACGTCGGCGGTGAAGACCATGCCGAGGTGGGAGGTGCGCTCGTCGACCTGGATCACGCGGGCGCCCCGGGGCACGTACTCCGGCTGCCACCAGGTGGAGCCGGCCACGAGGATGACGTCGGCGCGCGCCAGGACATCGGCCGCCTGCTGGGTGCCGAAGTCGCCGATCACGCCCAGGTTGGACGGGTGGTCGCCCGGGATCATGCCGATGGCGGGCATGGTGTGGACGATGCCGGCGGTCAGGGTCTCTGCGAGGCGGAGGAGGTGCGGGACGGCGGCGCCGGCCCCCCGCCCGGCGAAGATGACCGGCCGCTCGGCCGTCTCCAGGAGGTGGACGGCGGCGTCGATGGCGGGGGGATCGGCTTGCGGGCGCCCGTCCAGGTAGGCGGGCCGGCTCTGGACGGCGGCTTCGGGGATGCTCTCCCGCAGGAGGTTCTTCGGCAGCCCGACGCGCGCGGGTCCGGGGCGCACGACGGCCTGGCGGAGCGCCGCCTGGACGACGCGGGTGGCCTGCAGCGGATCGGCCACCGTCCGGTTGTACACCGTGGCGTCTTCGTATGCCAGGTCCAGCGCGGCGTCCGTCGGCCACCCCGTGCCGGCATGCTTCGTCTCCAGGCCCCCCGTCAAGGCGACCAAGGGGACGCGGTCCGCCTTGGCGTCGTAGACCCCGTTGAGCATCTGGATCGCCCCGGGTCCCATGTCCGCCAGGCAGACGCCGATGCGCCCGCTCGCCTTGGCATAGGCCGAGGCCATCAGGGCGGCGGCCGCGTCGCTCCGGGCGGGGATGAACTCCATGCCCGGCTGCTGGTGAATGGATTCGATGAGGGAGAGGACTGTGTCGCCCGGGACGCCGAACACGCGGTCCACGCCCCAGGCGGCCAGTTGGCCGGCGACGAAGTCGGCCACCGTCACTGTCTCCTTGGGCATCGCTTGCAACCTCCTCA
>JBBITQ010000133.1:244-2949 GCA_037440685.1 Clostridiales bacterium | reverse complement strand
GTTGGCGGGGTGGGCGCTCGGCCAGACGCCCCCGGCGGAGGGCCCACGCCACGCATATGATTGCCAGATCGGCGGAGGGTTAACCGGGGCGGCGCCGCGCGCGCAACGCAGCGCCCGCGCAGTCGTCGCCACTTGGAGCGAGGAGAGAAGGAGCGGGGGAGAGCGCCAGCCCTCCCCCGAACGCGGAACCCGAAGCCGGTTCGTTCACTTCCAGGGATCGAACGGCTCGGCAAGCCGGCATTGGCTGAACAGCCCGCACAGGTCCATCGCCACCACGTGCTGGCGCAGGCGCGTCTCGAGCGCCTTGCGCAGTTGGGCTACGCTGGCTCCCTCTCCGCCGAAGCCGGGGGCGAGGGCGGCCAGGGCGTCGTTGGCCAGGGCGTCTACCAGCCCGCTCAGGTCCGTGCCGTCAAGCCTGAGGTGGAGCTGGTAGCACCGCCGGTCCATGTCGACCGCGAAGCAGCCTTCAGACATGGCATTCGCCTCCTTTGCGCGAGACCTTGCCCCTCCCCGATGACATCATAGGGCACGCTACGGCTGGCTGGCAGATACCTGGGTGCTATTTTGCCCTCTGGTTTCCATAGCTCGGGAAGCCCGTCCTACCTCCCCGGGGGCATGCGATCTGGTTCTAACGACGTAGCTCATGGGACCAAGGTAGCAGACCGATAGGACCAATCTACCATGGGGGGTAGGCTACATACCGGTCTGAAGATAGACCTCGACGCGCCGGTTCCGCTGGCGGTTGGCGGCGCTGGTGTTGGGCACCAGGGGCTTATACTCCCCGTAGCCGGCGAACATCACCCGTGTGGGGGAGATGCCGTAGGACTCGGTCAGGAGGCGCACCACGGTGACGGCGCGGGCCGCCGACAGCTCCCAGTTGGAGGGGAAGCGGGCGTTGTGGATGGGCACGTCATCGGTGTGGCCCTCGACACGGATCGTGCCCGGCATGCTGGCGACGGCGCTGGCGATGGCCGCCACGAGACGGCGCCCTTCGGGGTGGACGTCGGCGCTGCCGGATGCGAAGAGCAGGTTGTCGCGGACGCGGATGAGCACCCCCTGGCGCTGCGCCACCACTTCCACTCCCTCGCCAAAACCCTGCGCGGCGAGGCGGGAGCGCACGGAGTCCAGGATTTTTTCCGCGTCTCCCGGCTGCGCCCGGTCCAGGCCGGCGGGTGCCGGCTCGACGGGCGAGACCGCCGGCGGCGAGGAGCCGGGGACCGGTCCTCCGCCTTCCCCGGCGGGCTTGCCGCTGAGGCGGATCGCGGGCAGGCTCTGGCGGATGGACTGGCGCAGTTCGTCCCGCTGGCTCGCCGAAAGGGGGAACAGGGCGTAGAGCAAGACGAAGAAGCAGAAGAGGAGTGTCATCATGTCGCTGTATGTGAGGTAATGGACGGGGATCCCCCCATCCGCCTCGTCTGCTTCCATGCCGAATTCACCTGCGGGCCGCACTTCAGCTCACCTCTAACGGGGTGGTCGCCGCCGCGTCAGACGGCGGCAGGGGTCGCGCACCGTTGGGAGCCTGCCGGGTGCCCCCCCGCCCCTGCATGTACGGGGACAGGTGGGTGCGGAGCTTCTCCTTCATCATGGCGGGGGAGATGCTGTCCACCAGGCCCAGGAGGCCGTCCAGCATCATCATCTTGATCTTGATCTCCTCTTCCCCCCGCAGCCTGAGCTTCCCGGCGGCCGGGCTGGCCAGGAGGTTGGCGATGATCGCCCCGTAGAAGGTGGTGATGAGGGCGACGGCGAGGGCAGGTCCCAGCCTGGCGGTGTCCGTGAGGTTCTGGAGCATCTGGATCAGCCCGATCAGGGTGCCCAGCATGCCGAATCCGGGAGCGAGGATGGACATCGACTTGAAGAAGTTCTGTCCCAGGCGGTACTGGTAGGCCAGGGAATCGATCTCGCACGCCAGCATCTCTTGTAGCAGGTCCCGCGGCGTGCCGTCGACCACGCCCTGCAGCCCTTTTCTCAGGAAAGGGTCCTTGACCCCCGGTATCTCGTTCTCCAGCTCCAGGAACTGACGCGAGTAGGCGATGGGCGCCCAGCGGGCGAAGCGCTCGATGAGTTCGTGCGGGTCCTCCGACCGCGAGAGGTATGCGTCGCGGGTGGCCCGGATGACCCCGATGACCTGGGAGAAGCTGTACTGGACGAAGAGCGCGGCGGCGGTGCCGCCGAGGACGATGCCCAGCGACGGTGGGTTCCAGAAAAGAGGCAGGCTGCCCCCGTACCCCATCGAGAAGACGAGGATGCCGACCCCGGCCAGGAATCCGATGATCGTTGTCCGATCCACGCCGCGCTCCCTCCCCGGCGCCAGGCTTCAATACTGTATCGGGCGAGGCGGGTTCGGACTTTAGGCCGGCGCGCATTGCGCAGTGGCGGCACGGCATAGCCTTTACCATGGACCTGGTGCCGGGGCAACTGGTGGGTTTCGCGGCCTCCCGCGATCCACGCGTCTTCCGGGTCGCCGGGGAAGCGGCGGAGATGGTGGCGCTCGTCTGCCCTTGCTGTGGCCTCGAGGGCAAGGCGGCCGCCAGGGACCTGGTATGGCTGGACAGGGAGGAGGTCCTGGCGCGGTTGGGGCTCTTGCCGGGGGGTGCGGGACGTGGGGGCGGCGTTGGGGGCGGCGCCGTACACGGGGGCACCCCGAGCTCCTCAGCTCATGGAGGTGCCCCGCCGGCAGGCACCGCGCGGGAAGGCGGCGCGCTGGT
>JBBITQ010000133.1:0-230 GCA_037440685.1 Clostridiales bacterium | reverse complement strand
GAGGCGGCGGGGTCGGCGGCGAGGCGGCTGACCAGAGCGGCGTCCGGCGTCACGTAGACCGTCCGGTGCTCGGTGTAGACGACCATGCCGGGCCGGGCGCCGCGCGGTTTGCGGACGTTCCGCCGCCACGTGTAATCCACCGGCACCTTGCTTGACAGGCGGGCTTTGCTGAAATAGGCGGCCAGGGTGGCGGCTTCCTCGAGGGTGCGCGGGGGGATCGTGCCCGGGGC
>JBBITQ010000132.1:0-4496 GCA_037440685.1 Clostridiales bacterium | reverse complement strand
AACACCATCACGATGATGCCGAGGTGGACGACGTAGCCGCCGTAGCGCCGCGGGTTGCGGTTCATCAGCTTGCCCAGCCCGACCAGGGGGTTCTCGCCCGCGATGCGGGCACGGGCGCGGGCCGCCGCCCAGAACTCGCGCGCCATGGAGAAGATCACGAAGGCCGCCGCGGTGAACCCCGCCACTGCGCCCGGCTTGCGCACCCCGAAGGCGACGAGGGCCACGCCGAAGGCCAGGGCGGCGACCGCCGGCCAGGCGAACAGGCGGGGGAACTGGGCCAGCGAGGCGCGGCGCCAAGCGATGAGGGGGCAAATGCCCATGAGCACCACCATGACCGCGAAGAGGGGCCCCGCCACGGTGTTGAAGTACGGCGCGCCGATGGTCGCGTCCCGGCCCGCCAGCTTGATGATCAGCGGGAAGGTGGTGCCCAGGAGCACCGTAAGGGTGATCGAGGCAAGGATGAGGTTATTGACGAGGAAGCTCGACTCCTTGGAGAACACCGACTCGATGCTGCCGGTGTCGGCCACCACGTCATAGCGGTCGAAAACCAGGTAGAGCGAGGCGGCCATCACCAGGCCGATGAATCCCATGAACCAGGGTCCGATGGGCGACTGGGCGAAGGCGTGCACCGAGTTCAGGATGCCGCTCCGGGTGACGAACGTCCCGAACACGGTGAGCAGGAAGGTGAAGATGATCAGCAGGATGTTCCAGTTCTTGAGCAGCCCCCGCCGCTCCTCGACCATCGCGGAGTGGAAGAAGGCGGTGGCCACGAGCCACGGCATGAGCGAGGCGTTCTCCACCGGATCCCACGCCCAGTAGCCGCCCCAGCCCAGTTCATGGTAAGCCCACCAGCCCCCCCCGACGATGCCACCATGGTCCACCGCCGCGTGATGCGCAGCCACTCCGAGCCCTTCTGCCGCTCCAGGAGCGTGGCGATGCCGAAGGCGAAGGGCACGGCCATGCCCACGTAGCCGACGTACAGCAGAAGGGGATGGCCCATCATCCCCGGATCCTGCAGGAGGGGCGTCATGCCGCGCCCGTCCGGCGGGGCCGGGAACTGCTGCTCAAAGGGATCGGCGATGAAGGCCACGACGAGCGAGAAGAAGGCGGCCACCACGGAGAGGACCGAGAGGGCGTAGGGGAGGAGACGTCCGGCCTCCCGGGCCCAGAAGAAGGCCACGGCCACCATGTACAGCGAGAGCACCCACAGCCAGAGGAGCAGCGACCCCTCCTGCGCCGACCAGAAGGCGCTGATCTTGTAGATCACGGGCTGGTCGATGCGGCTGGTGGCCTCGACGTACTTGACCGAGAAGTCGTCGCTGAGGAGGAGATAGAAGAGGCTGAAGGCCGCCAGCGTGACGATGGCCGCCAGGACCGCGACCGCCTGCCGGCCTAGGCGCTCCAGGGACGCGTTCCGGGTGTGACCCGCCCACCCCAGAAGGGCCGCACACACCAGAGCCAGCAGGAAGGCGATCACCAGGCTGAAGTGACCGAACTGGGCCATGGGCTAGGACCCCTTCTTGCCCTTCTCGATGTAGCGCGAGGGGCACTTGACCATGAGCTGCTTGGCCTGGAACACGTCGCTGCCATCGGCCGCCAGCTTGCCGGAGGCCACCACCTCGATCCCGCGCCCGGTAGCGGGCTGGACCTGGTCGTTCAGCGTGTCCGGCTTCAGGCCGTGATAGAGGACCGTCAGCTTCTGGCCCTTCTCCTCGATGTCGAACTTGATGTCCAGTGACCCCTGGTTGTAGACGAGCGTACCGGGGACCACGTATCCCTTGACCTGCACGAACTTATCGCCCAACTCGCCGCGCTTGGCCAGGAGCTCATCGACCGTATAATAATATGTAGCGTTTCCGGTGAGATTCAGCCCCGCGAGGACCAGCACCGCGCCCAGCACGGCAACGACGACTACGGTGACCTTGAGCTGCTTGGACAACTGACCGCACCCCGCTTTGCCATTCTGTCGCCCCGCGCGTATTCACAATTATAAGTATCGATATTTCTTAGTACAAGGAAAGCTGAAGTAAGATTTCACTCAATGACGACCGGGACTTCTTGGACCTTCCCGTCGCGGATGAAGAACGCGCGGAGGAGCGGGGCCGCCGGATCGGCCAGGGAGAGGATGGCGTAGACGGCGTCCGGCCAGAAGGCGAGGCGGATGTCGGTAGCCGAGGGATAAGCCTGGGTGGCGGGATGGGAGTGGAAGATGGCCACCAGCTCCATCCCCGCCCCCTCGATCTCCCGCATGACGCGCAAGAGGTCCCGGGGAGCGATGGCATACCGCACCGGGCTCTTCTCCGCGTTGGGCGTCGGGAAGAAACGCTCGGGGCGCCCCTCCCTGCCCCCGAGGAGCCCGCACGCCTCCAGCGGCGCCTCGGCCCAGGCATGGCGCAACATCTCGTCGTAGATGGTGCGCGGCAGGCACAGGGGGCGCTCCTGGATCAGGCGGTGTTCCACCGTCGTCCCCCCTCTAACCCAGGTCCATCATGCTGAGATAGCGTTCGCCCGTGTCGGGCAGGACGGTGACCACCGTCTTGCCCGGACCCAGGCGGCGCGCCACCTCCACCGCGGCCCAGCAGGCGGCGCCGGAGGAGAAGCCGCACAGGATCCCCTCCTCCCGCGCCAGCCGCCGCGCCATGGCGATGGCGTCCTGGTCCTGCACCGCGATCACCTCGTCATACGCACCGCGGTCCAGCACTCCGGGGACGAACCCGGCGCCCAGGCCCTGGATGCGCGTGAAGCCGGGCCGCCCGCCGGAGAGGACCGCCGAACGCGCCGGTTCCACCGCCACCACCAGCAGGCCGGGCACAGCCTGGCGCAGCACCTGGCTGACCCCGGTCAGCGTCCCCCCCGTGCCGACGCCGGCCACAAAGGCGTCCAGCTTTCCGCCCGTCGCCTCCAGGATCTCCCGCGCCGTGGTCTCGCGGTGAGCGGCCGGGTTGGCGGGGTTCTCGAACTGGCGCGGCATGAAGTAGCCGTGCTCCCGGACCAACTCCTCGGCCGCGTAAACGGCGCCCGACATGCCCTCGATGGCCGGCGTCAGCACCAGTTCCGCGCCCAGCCACTGGAAGAGCCGCCGCCGTTCCAGGCTCATGTCCTCCGGCATGGTCAGGATGAGGCGGTACCCCTTCGCCGCGGCCACCACGGCCAGGCCCACGCCCGTGTTCCCGCTCGTGGCCTCCACGATGGTGTCGCCCGGCTTGAGGAGGCCACGCCGCTCGGCGTCCTCCACCATCGCCAGGGCAATGCGGTCCTTGACGCTGCCGCCCGGGTTGCGCGCCTCCACCTTCCCCAGCACCGCGGCCGCGCCGGGACCGGGCACCCGGCGCAGGCGCACCAGCGGCGTGCCCCCTATGGTGTCGAGGATGCTCTCGGCCACCCCCGGCCAGGCCGACGCCCGCTCCGACGTGGTCACAGGGCTTACCCCTCCCTACCACGAGATGACCCGGTCCGCCGCGAACAGGAGCGCGATCAGGTCGTCGTCCGCCAACGCGCGGTGCCGGCCGGCAAGGCCATAAGCCTCCAGGTCCCTGGCCCCCGCCCGCACTTCCAGCGCGCCTTGAGGCGCGACAGGCTGCACGGGAGGGTCCAGGACGGCGTCCTGGAGGAGGACCACCGTGACCCGGTGGTCGGCAGCCTGGCTCGCCGCCGTTTCCCAGGCGCGGAGGTCCCCCGGATGCGTGATGATGTGCACAATGTGCACCGGCACGATCCCCCCGGCTGCTGACGCCCTACCGCCCCGCTGTCAGGGCGCCATGCCACCACACGGCCCTGGGTGACTTACAAGGCCAGCGCCACGTCCGCCGCCAGTACCGCGGCCTCGATGGCCGCCCGCGGCACCGCCTCCACCCCGGGGAACAGCCGCTCCCGGGGCAAGCCCAACCGGGCCAGCGACTCCTCCTCCACCCACAGGCGGTGCCCCAGCATGCACAGCATCTCCAGATGCTCCGCCCACGGCTCCTGCCCCGCCTCTTCCGGCCGGCACGCCAGGGCCGCCCCGGCGCCGGCGTCCACGAAGGCGACGGTGACCGCGTGGTCGGCAATCTCCAGACCCAGGGCCATGCGCACGGTCTCCCGCGCCCGCGCGTCGTTGCAGGGCGAGTGCCGCACCATGACCAACACCTGCTTGCCCATCGCCCCACCCCCTGCCCGAGCGCCTCTTCGGCGCGCTAGCCCAGCGCCACGACCCGCCGCGCCCGCGCCATCATGCGCGCCCAGTCGGCCTGGCTGCCCTCGAAAACCGCCGGGTGCCCGGGAGCCCCCCTCTGCGCGGCGTTGTGCGCGCAACGCACCAGCGTCACCGTCGCGCCCGGCACGGCGCGCAGCCGTTCCCCCAGCGCGGGCGCCGCGTGCACCCCGGCGTCCATCAGGAAGATGCCGGTCCTGAGCCCGCGCGCCCCCGCCGCCACCGCCAGGCGCCAGGCGGTCTCCACCGCCGCCGCCGGCGGCGCCGCCGTCAGGAGGACCGCCAGGTCCACGGCCAGGTCGGGACT
>JBBITQ010000131.1:3321-4507 GCA_037440685.1 Clostridiales bacterium | reverse complement strand
CCTTTCCGCGCCAGGTGGCCATGTACCTCGCGCGCGAGCTCACCAATTGCTCCCTTCCGAAGATCGGCGAAGAATTTGGGGGCCGCGACCACACGACCGTGATGCACGCCTGCGAGAAGATCGCCCGTGACATCGCGACCAACCCGGATCTGGCCGCCACCGTGGCCGCGCTCAAGCGCAAGATCTTGAACCCTTGAGAGCGCGCCCCGTACCGTGCCTGCCTTGTGCGCAAGCCTGGGAACAAACACTGAACGTCCTGTGGACAAAGAGGAAAGTCCACCATGCCTGTGGAAACACTGGATAAAGGGCGGTCGACTGTCAACATCTTATCCCAAGGACGCACCAGCGGCCCCGCTCCGGTACCGGCCAGGCGCGGCCGCTTGTCCACACTGTTCACAGACCCTACTACTACGACCTCTGCAAAATTTATGTTCAAGGAGTGAAAGAGATGCACATCACCGTCCCGCATGAGGCTTTCGCGCAGGCCCTCCACAACGTCATCCGCGCCGTCCCTGCGCGCACCACGCTTCCCGTCCTCACCGGCATCCTCCTCCACGCCGCCAGCGACACCCTCACACTGACCGCGACCAACCTCGAGTTGGGCGTGGAGTGCCGGATACCAGCCGACGTGCGCCGTCCCGGGACCATCGTGCTCCCCGCCCGCTATCTGTCCGACATCGTCCGCCACACTTCAGGCGGGAACCTGGAGTTCACCGTGGACGAAGGGAGCACCGTTGCCCAGATCCGCTGGGGCGCCTCCCACTTCACCATCCACGGCCATTCTGCCGACCAGTTCCCGGCCCTTCCAGACCTCGAACCCCTCACCGACATCACCTTGCCGGCCCGCGAGCTCCGCGAGGTGCTGGAGGGCACGATCTTCGCCGTCTCCCATGACGAGACGCGGCCGATCCTCACCGGCATCCACCTCACCATCCGCGACGGCCAACTGCAGGCCCTGAGCACCGACGGATTCCGAATCGCCCTCCGGCGCTCCGCCACCCGCAACACCGCCGCCCGGCCAGCGGCACTGGTCATCCCCGGCCGCAACGCCGCCGAGCTGCTCCATCTGCGGGGAACCGCCGAGACCGTGCGCCTCGTCGCCACCCTCAATCAGGCTCTGTTCGACCTCACCGGCGTCCGCTTCTTCTCCCGCCTCCTGGACGGCACCTATCCCGCGGTCCTCGAT
>JBBITQ010000131.1:0-3311 GCA_037440685.1 Clostridiales bacterium | reverse complement strand
GAGGCCAGCCGCCGCGAGATCGCCCGACGAGTGCCCGCGGTCCTCGATCTCGTGCCCAAGGAGTTCCCGACGCGCATCCGCGTCCACCGGCCGAGCTTCCTTGAGGCCTGCGAGCGGGTCGCCATCCTGGCGGATCCTGTGCACAAGGCGCCCATCATCACCCTCACCCGGGAGGATGGCCACCTCGTGCTCACCAGCAGCCTAGCCGCCATCGGGGCGGCGCGCGATGCGCTGCCCGCCGAAATCTCCGGCGCGGACTTCCAGATCATCTTCAACGCGCGGTTCCTTGCCGATGGCCTGCGGAACCTCCCGGCGGAAGAGGCGGTGCTAGAGCTCAGCGGCCCCCTCACGGCCGCCCGGCTGACGGCGCCGGACAGCGACGACTTCCTGTATATCCTAATGCCCATGCGTCCGTCGGAAGGCGCCTGATCCCATTGATCGCCATCCGCATCCACACGCCCGAGATCGCGCTGGGCAGCTTCCTGAAGTGGGCCGGGGTCGCCCGCACCGGCGGCGAGGCCAAACTCCTCATCCACGCCGGGGCGGTTTCCGTGAACGGTCGCCCCGAGACGCGCCGCGGCCGCAAGCTCCATCCCGGCGACGTCGTCTGCGTCCACGGTCGCGGCGAGTTCCTCGTGACTACCTGAGCGGCAGGCCGCCAACGCAGGCGACGGGGGGACCGCGGCTTGTACTTGGAGAAGATCTACCTGCGTCACTTTCGCACCTACGCGGCACTCGCGCTCGACCTGGCTCCGGGCGTCAACGTCTTCGCGGGGCCGAACGCCGCTGGGAAGACGAATTTCCTAGAGGCAGTGCACGTGCTCGCCACCGGCACCTCCCCGCGCGCGGCGCGCGACGCGGAGCTGGTCGCCTTCGGCCAGAGCGGCTTCTTCCTCAAGGGCTTGATCCAGCGCCCCCCCTCCCCGACGATGGTGGAGATCGTCTTCGACCAGCACAAGGGGAAGGCCGCCCGCGTCGACGGGCACCCGCTGTCGTCCCTGGCGGCGCTCAGCTCTCACCTGCCGGTGGTCTACTTCGCCCCGGACGAGCTGCTCACCGTCTCGGGCGCCCCGGTGCGGCGGCGCGCCCTGCTAGACCGCCTGCTGTGCCAGTGCCAGCCCGCCTACGCCTATCACCTCGAGCGCTATCGTTTCGTCCTGCAGCAGCGGAACGCCCTGCTGCACGAGATCCGGGCCGGTGCCGCGGGCAGGGACCTGCTCCCCATCTGGGACGAGCAACTGGCCGCGCACGCGGGTCACCTGGTCAGCCGCCGGCTGGGCGCGGTGCGCGAGCTGGACCCCCTCTTCCGCGAGGAATACGCGCACCTGGATCCGCGCGAGAGCCCGGCGTTGGCCTACCGCGCCTCCTGGGACATCGACGCGCTCGGCCCCGTACCGCCACCAGAGGCTCTGGCCGCCTCCCTGCTGGACGCCCTCGCCGCGCAACGCGCCGTGGAGGCCGCCCGGGGCTTCACCCTGGCCGGCCCGCACCGTGACGACTTGATCCTGACGATCGACGGGCGTGACGCGCGCCTCTACGCCTCCCAGGGCCAGCGCCGCTCCCTCGTCCTCGCCCTCAAGTTCGCCTGCGCCCGTCTCATCGAGCGCGCCGTGCAGAGCCGCCCCGTCCTCCTGCTAGATGACGTGTTCTCAGAACTGGACTCCCGGCGCCAAGCCCACCTCATGGAGCGGGCCGCCGGCTCCCAGGTGCTGATCACGTGCACCGACCGGGAAGACTTGGAGGAGATCGCCGCTGAAAGCGGAAGTCTCTTTACAGTGAGCAAGGGGGAGATCACGCCAATTGCGCGCGCGCGGGGCTGAGACCGCCACGGTGGGAAGTCTCCTCCAGAGCCTCGTGGCTCAGATGGGGTTGGCGGGACGACTCCAGCGAGAGCTGGCCCTCCTGCGCTGGAATGAGGCCGTGGGTGCCGAGGTCGCCCGCCAAGCCTGGCCTGTGGGTTTCAAGGGGGCGACGCTGATCGTGCGGGCGCGCAACTCCGCGTGGGCGGCCCAGCTCGCCTACCTCAAGGGCGCCATCCTCGACCGGCTCCACGAGCTGACGGGGACTCAGGCGGTGTCAGATATCCAGTGGGTGGTGGGCCGCGGCCGGGACGGCGAATGGGCCGCGGAGGAAGATCCGCCCCAAGAGACGCCCTCCGTCCCCCCCGATCACCCCTTGCCGCCGGGCACGGCAGAACGGCTGCACGCTTTGGCCGCGTTCATTCCCGACCCGGTCCTCAGGGGGGCGTTCGTGGCCGCGGCCGCGGCAGCCTACCGCCGGTCCGCATGGGGGCGCAACCGGGGCTGGCGGCCCTGTCCGCGCTGCGGTATCCTGCACCCCGGGCCAGCGGGCACCTGCGCCGCCTGCCGCTTCACGCCGGGCTGGAGGTGAGGCCATGCTCCTCCACATCGGAGGCGACGTGGTGATCAACCTGAACGATCTCGTGCTCATCCTCGACGCGCGCGCTCTTGCGGCATCCCGCGACTCGGCCACCTACATACAGCGCGCGCAGGCCGCGGGCCGCGTGGAGGTCGTCGCACTCGGCGAGCCCAAGAGCTACGTCATCTGCAAGGGGAAGGTCTTCGTGTCGCCGATTTCGGCCGCCACGTTGCGGCGCCGCGCCGGTTCGCTCGACTTCGCGCCGCAGGGCTGACTACAATAATTTGGGGCGCGGGGCGGGGCGAGCGCGCCGCCAGAGCACAGACACGCGGGGGTGATCGCGGCCTTGTCCGACCGGGTTGTGACTTATGACGAAACACAGATCCAGGTCCTCGAGGGTTTAGAAGCGGTGCGGCGGCGTCCGGGGATGTACATCGGCAGCACGGACAGCCGCGGTCTGCACCACCTGGTCTACGAGGTCGTCGACAACAGCGTGGACGAGGCCCTCGCCGGCTATTGCACCGCCATCCGCGTCGTCATCCACCGGGACGGCAGCATCACGGTGATCGACAACGGCCGCGGCATACCCGTCGGCATCCACCCCCAGGTGGGCAGGCCCGCCCTCGAGGTGGCCCTCACCATGCTGCACGCCGGCGGCAAGTTCGACGGAAAAGGCTACCGCGTCAGCGGCGGGCTCCACGGGGTGGGCGTCTCGGTGGTGAACGCCCTGGCGGAGTGGCTGGTGGCCGAGGTGAAGCGCGAGGGCGGTCTCTTCCGCCAGCGCTACGAGCGCGGCAAGCCGGTGACCGAAGTGGAGCGCGTCGCCGACGCAGGGGACACCGGCACCACCATCTCGTTCAAGCCCGACCCCCTCATCTTCGAGGACACGCAGTTCAAGTATGACGTGCTGGCCCAACGCCTGCGCGAACTGG
>JBBITQ010000130.1:0-4542 GCA_037440685.1 Clostridiales bacterium | reverse complement strand
GGGGCGGGTGACCCTGGAGGAGCCGCCGGCGTCTCCTGCCCTGCCGGACTCCCGCGCCGAGGGGGAGTCCCCGGGGGAGGATCGGGGTGATCGACGGGGTGACTGACGAGGCGCAGCGGCGGTTCGAGACGCGGTTCCTCTTCGAGCGGCGGCTGTGGAACCGGGGATTCCGCCTCGTGGCCGGCGTGGACGAGGCGGGCCGCGGCCCGCTGGCGGGGCCGGTGGTGGCGGCCGCGGTGATCCTGCCGCCAGATGCCTGGCTCCCCGGCCTGGATGACTCCAAGCGTCTCACCCCTGCCCGGCGCGAGGCGCTGGCGCCGCTGATCAGGGAGCAGGCGGTGGCCTGGAGCGTGGCGGTGGTCGGCGTGGAGGAGATCGACCGCCACAACATCGCCTGCGCCGCCTTCCTGGCCATGGAGCGGGCGGTGGCGGGCCTGACTCCCGCCCCAGATCACCTCCTGGTGGACGGCTTCCCCATCCCGGCCCTGGCGCTGCCGCAGCAGGCCATCGTGGGCGGCGACGGCCTCTCCAACGCCATCGCGGCGGCCTCGGTGCTGGCCAAGGTGCACCGCGACCGGCTCATGGAGGAGTACGACGCCCTCTACCCCGGCTACGGGTTCGCGGTCCACAAAGGCTACCCGACCCCGGCCCACCGCGAGGCCCTGCGCCGCCTGGGCCCGAGCCCCATCCACCGGCGCAGCTTCCGCCTGCTGTGACGCGGCGGGAAGGCGCTCGTCCGGACGCGCCGCGGCGCTCGCGATCCTGCGGCTACGACAGGAGAAGCGGTGCCCGGGATAGAATCCACAAGCCGGAGGGAATCCGGGGTAGGTGCGGATCCCGCGGTGACGGGATCCCGAGGGGAGTCGGGAGCCCGCGAGAACGGGGGGCGCTGCGCGTTGCCGGGGGGCGGGCAGGGATACGGCGCGGGTGGGGGCGGGCGCCAGGACGCCCGGCCCGGGGACGGGCGGCGGGATGCCCGGGGCGGGGATGGGCCCCGAAACCCCCGGGGCGGCGGCACGCGGCGCGCGCTCGCCGCGTGGGGTGAGGACGCGGCGGTACGGCACCTAGAGGCCTCCGGTTACCGCATCGTCTGCCGCAACTACCGCTGCCGACTGGGGGAGCTGGACATCGTCGCCTGGGATGGCCCGACGCTGGTGTTCGTCGAGGTGAAGACGCGGCGCGGGGCCGGCGCCTGCCCCGAGGAAGCGGTGGACGGGTGGAAGCGGGCCCGGCTGGCGCGGATCGCCCGCCATTACCTGGCGAGCCGCGGCCTGGGGGAGGTCGACTGCCGGTTCGACGTGGTGGCGGTCGGCGAGGGGGGCGTGCTCCGCGTGATCCGCGATGCCTTCCAGCTTTAGGGGAGGAATGGGGATGGACATGCCCGTCAGCAGCGTGGAGATCCTGGATTCCCTCGCCGCCTTCCGGGCGGCGGCGGTGGCCTGGCTCCTCTCCGCGGGGCTCCGTATCCTCCTGATCCTCCTTGGCTCCTTCGTGCTGGTGCGCCTCGCGTTCGCGGCCATCCGCCGCATCGAGGTGATCGTCGACGACGGCGACCCCCACCTCTCGGAGCGGGAGAAGCGCGCCCGCACCCTGGCCGCCATCCTGCGGAAGGTCGCGGCGGTCACGGTGGCGGCGGTGGCCGTCCTCACCATCCTCCAGGAACTGGGGGTCGATACCCGGGCCATCATCACGGCGGCGGGCATCGGCGGCCTGGCTGTCGGCTTCGGGGCGCAGAACCTCGTGCGGGACGTCATCAGCGGCTTCTTCATGCTCATGGAGAACCAGATCCGGATCGGTGACGTGGTCACCATCAACGACCGCACGGGCGTGGTGGAGGACATCACCCTGCGCATCACCGTCCTGCGCGACTTCGACGGCACGGCCCACATCTTCCCCAACGGGGCCATCCAATTCGTCTCCAACCAGACCAAGGACTGGTCGCGGGCGGTGGTGGACGTGCCGGTGGCCTACCGGGAGGATGCCGACCGCGTGATGGGGGTCCTCGGGGAGGTGGGCAACTCCCTCCTGGACGATCCCAAGTGGCGGCCCTTCGTCCTGGAGCCGCCCCAGGTGCTGGGGATCACCGAGTTCGGCGCCTCGGGCATCACCATCCGCATGGCCGTCACCACCAGGGCGCAGAAGCACATCGACCTGGAGCGGGAGCTGCGGCGCCGCATCAAGAGCCGCTTTGACCGGGAGGGGATCGAGATTCCCTACCCCCATGTCAGCCTCCACTGGGGGCGGGAGAGCCGCCCCATCGCCGTCGCCTGGGTGGGCGGGGCAGGGTCTCCCGGGGCGACCTCCCCGGGGGAGGGCCGGTCCGGGGAAAACGGGACCGGGGAAAACGGGACCGGGGAGGGCCGGGCCGGGGAGGGATCATGACGCACTGCCGGGGGTCTGCCCGGAGAGGAGGAGTTCCTTGAAGGCGGCCGCGGGCGGCGGCAGGTGCTTGTGGCGCAGGTGCACCACGTGCCAGTGGCGGACGATGGGGAACCCCTCCACGTCCAGGATGACGAGCCGCCCCACCGCCAGCTCCAACGCCACCGCATGCCGGGAGATCACGGCGATGCCCAGGTCGTTGGCCACCGCCTGCTTGACGGCGCTGTTGCTCCCGAGCTCCATGCCCGGCTGCACCGGCACCCCCGCCGCTGCCAGCACCCGTTCCGCCGTGGCGCGGGTGCCCGAGCCCGGTTCGCGCAGGATGAACGTCTCCCCGGCCAGCTCCTGGACGGGGATGCCCTGGCGGCCCGCCAGGCGGTGTCCGGGCGCGGCGATGACCACCAGTTCGTTCGCGAGGAACGATTCGGCCGCCAGCCCCTCGTCGGGAGGGACCTGGCCCATCACCGCCAGGTCCACCTGGTTGAGCAGGAGGCGTTGCGCCACCTGAGCCCGGTTGGTGACGTCCAGGGAGATGCGCACCTGGGGGTAAGCGCGCCGGAAGGCGCCGAGGAACGCCGGGACCACGTAGACCCCCGCGGTCGTGCCGGCGGCCACCCGGAGGCTGCCCCTCGTCATGCCCCGCAGCTCCTCCATCACCTGCACCGCCTCGCCGAGGAGGGCGAAGACGCGCTGGCTGTACTCGTAGAGGTGCTGGCCGGCCTCGGTGAGGTAGACGCGCCGGCCGATCTTGTCGAAAAGCTTCAGGCCGAGGAGCCCCTCTAGTTGCTTGACGTGGCTGGTGACGGCCGGCTGGCTGATGGCCAGCTCCTCGGCCGCGCGGGAAAAGTTGAGGTGGCGGGCCACCGCCTGGAAGACGCGGAGTTGGTGGAGGTTCAAGCTATCTAGGACTAGAGCCATAAGCTACACCTTATCAATAAGTTAGAAATATCTTACTTCCATTTATAAATGGGCCGTGGTAAGCTGTCAACGCGGAGGGGGATGGCGTTGCCGCGCTACCGTCTCGTCGCCCTGGACATGGACGGCACCTTGCTCGACGACCGGTTTGAGGTCAGCGAGCGCAACGCCCGGGCCATCCGGGCGGGGCTGGCCGCCGGCGTCCGGTTCGTCCTGGCCACGGGGCGGCCCTATCGCTCCGCCCGCCCCTACGCCCTGGCGCTGGGGCTCGACGTCCCTATCATCTGTTATAACGGCGCGGTGGTGCGGGAGGCGTTCTCCGGGGCCGACCGGCTCTTTCAGCCCATCCCCCGCGCGGTGGCCGCGGCGGTCGCCGGCTTTCTGGAGGAACGCGGGCTGTACGTGAAGGTGTACGCGGGCGACACCCTCTTCGTGTCCCGGCCGACCGAGGAGACCGTCTGGTTCTCACAGGCCTACGGGATCCCCTACGAAGCCGTGGGTGCCCTGGCGCCCTTTCTGGCGGGCGAGGGCGGAGGCGGAGAGGGAGGGGCGTGTCCCGAGCCGCCCGCCATGATGGTCATGCGCGCCGACCCGCCCGCCGTGCCGGCGCTGGCGGCGGAACTCCGGGCGCGCTGGGCGGACCACATAGCCTGCTACAGCCCCAACCCGTGGGGGATCGACATCGTGCGGCGCGGCGTCAGCAAGGGACAGGCGCTGGCGCGGCTGGCGGGCGAGTGGGGGATCGACCGCAGCGAGGTCCTCGCCGTGGGGAACGCCGGCAACGACCTCGACATGATCACCTGGGCGGGCTGCGGCGTCGCGGTGGCCAACGCCACGCCGGAACTGCGCGCCGCCGCGTGCTGGGTCACGGCCGGCAACAACGAGGACGGCGTGGCGCTGGCGCTGGAACGCTTTGTGCTGGGCGATTGAGGCCGGCTTCTGAAAACGGCACCAGCGGCGCGTCGCGCGGATAGGCCGGGAGCGGCGCCGGGATAACTACCGTAGACGCGCCGGACACCGGGGGTGAAGTGGATCGTGTCGTCGTTCACTGCCGCCGTCCTCCTTTGGCTGGCCGCGGCCGCCGTCAGCCTGATGATCTCGCCCACCCCGTTCACGGGCTGGTGGCTCACCCGTTCCAGCATCATAGGCGGGGTGCTCGGGTTCATAGCGGGCAGCGCGTTCCGCGGGCGGCGGTGGGCGTTGCTGCTGCCGGTGGCGTACGCCCTCTGGCTGCTGGCCGGTGCCTTT
>JBBITQ010000129.1:764-4551 GCA_037440685.1 Clostridiales bacterium | reverse complement strand
ATTCTTGGACACCGGAACCCCGACTCCTCCCGCGCCGCCCGCCTGCGGGAGCCCTGGCGTCCCCCCTCCTGCCGGCCGCGGCGGCAGGCGACGGGGGCGCGCCCACGGCGCGGGCGGCGTGCTCAGCCGGCGCCGATGCCGCGCAGGTTGAACCGGATCAGGGCCGGCACGGCGTCCTCGAGCCGGGGCGGGACGCCGGCGCGCAGCCAGGAGGTGATCACCTCGTAGAGGGAGCCGATGACGGCCAGGGACACGGTGTCGCTGTCCAGCGGCGGGATGAGGCCGGCCGCCACCCCCTCCTCCAGGTCCTCGCGCACCAGGCGGGCGAAGTCGCCGTGCACCTGGGCCAGGCGGGCGTCGAAAAGAGGGTGCGCCCCGGCGGCGTGGATGAGCACGATCTTCGCCAGGTCGCGGTGGGCGGCGAAGACCCGGACCACCGTCTCGATGGACGCCGCCAGCTTCTCGAGCACCCCGGCGCGGCCGGACCGGGCCGCGACGATGGAGGCCATGAGGAGGCGGTAGAACTCCTCGATGAGGCCGAGGAGCGCGGCCTCCTTGCTGCTGAAGTAGAGGTAGAACGTCCCCGTGGCCACCCCGGCCTCCTGGGCGATCTGCCTCACGGTGGCGCTGTGGTAGCCCTCCCGCGCGAAGACAGCCCGGGCCGCGGCCAGGAGCGCCTTCTGCTTGTCTTCTCCGGGCTCTCCCATGGCGAGAACATATCATATCAGAAGTCGGGCGCCAACCGTGTTAGAATTGGGAGAAAGCAGGGCAAGGAGGCGGCGGATTGGAGAAGATCGCAGCGGCTCGGCTGTCGGTGGCCAGCAACACCCTCCTGGTCTTCCTCAAGCTCGCCATCGGCATCGCCATCAACTCGGTGAGCGTGATCGCCGAGGCCATCCATTCGGGACTCGACCTGTTGGCCGCCCTCATCGCGTACCTGTCGGTCCGCGAGTCGGGGAAACCGGCGGACGAACGGCATCCCTTCGGCCATGGGAAGATCGAGAACCTCTCCGGCACGCTGGAAGGGCTCCTCATATTCGCCGCCGCCTTGTGGATCGTCTACGAAGCCGTCAGCCGCCTGACGGAAGGCGGACGGGTGGAGTCGACCGGGGCAGGGCTAGTCGTGATGGGCATCTCGGCCGCGGTCAACCTCCTGATCTCCACCCACCTCTTCAAGGTCGCCCGCGCCACCCACTCCGTCGCCCTGGAAGCCGACGCCCTGCACCTCCGCACCGACGTCTACACCTCCCTGAGCGTCTTCGCCGGGCTCCTGCTCATCGCCCTGACGGGGCGGCAGGTGTTCGACCCCCTGCTGGCCATCGCCGTCGGCCTCCTGATCACCAAGGCCTCCTTCGATCTCATGAAGGCCAGTTTCCTCCCCTTGCTCGACACCTCCCTGCCGGCGGACGAGCGCGAGGAGATCATGCAGGTGCTGGAAAGCTTTCGGGGACGCTACCTCAACGTCCACTCGGTGCGCACGCGCCGCTCCGGCGCGGAGCGCCATATCGACCTGCACATGGTGCTGCCGAAGGCGATGCCGATCGCCGAGGCCCACCGCCTCTGCGACGAGGTGGAGGCCGCGCTGGCCCGCGCCATCCCCCACGCCCAGGTGCTCATCCATGTCGAACCGTGCGACCACGAGGGCGGCCCCTGCCAGACCGAGTGCCACGCCTGCCGGAGCGCCGCTTACGGCTGCCAACCCGCCAGGGAGGATTGACGGCCTTTAGAACCGCGGAGGTGGGCGCGCACCAGCCCCACCAGGTAGAGGGAGCCGGCGACGCACACGGCGCCGCGGGGCCCGGCGCGCCTCATGGCGAGGGCGACGGCTTCCAGCGGATCGGCGATCACGTGGACGGGACAAGCACCGGTGTCCGCACCCGGCACCAGGCGCGCCAACTCCGCGGGAGGAAGGGCGCGCGGCGAGTCCGGCCGGGTCGCGACCACCTCGGCGGCGGGCGCCGCCATCTCGGCCAGGGCCCCAGCCGCGTCCTTATCGGCCAGCATGCCGCACACGAGGACCAGCCGCCGGCCGGGAAGGAACTCCTCCAGGGCGGCGCGCAGTGACCGGGCGCCAGCCGGGTTGTGGGCGCCATCGAGGATGACCAGCGGCGCGGTCCGCACCACCTCCAGGCGCCCCGGCCACCGCACGCTTGCCAGCCCCCGGCGCACGGCCTCCTCAGGGACGTGGAACCCCTGCGCTTCCACCACCTCGAGCGCGGCGAGGGCGCAGGCGGCGTTGCCCAACTGGTGAACGCCGGACAGCCCCACCCGGAGCGCCTCGTATTGCCAGGCGCGCCCATGGTAGTCCATGACGCCCCCGCCCAGGGCAATGGATCGGGTCCGGTACCGCACGTCCTCGCCCACGATGGTGAGGGGGCAACCTAGGCGCGACGCCGCTTCCCCTAGGAGCGCCCGGACCTCCGGCGCTTGGGGGGCGAGCACCGCCGGACGTCCCGGCTTGAGGATGCCCGCCTTCTCCCGAGCGATGTCGGCGACGGTGGGACCGAGCCGGTCGGTGTGGTCGAGGTCTACGGGGGTGATCACCGCCACCAGGGGACGCCGCACGAGGTTGGTGGAGTCCAGGCGGCCACCCAGGCCCGTCTCTTGGACGATCACGTCGGCGCCGACGGCGGCGAAGTAACGGTACATGATCGCGGTCCCCACCTCGAACTCGGTGGGGTGCTCCAGCCCGGAGGCCACGCCGGCCGCGACGATGGGCTGGATCTCCTCCACCAGAGCCGCGAACCGCTCGGGCGGGATGGGCCGGCCGTCCAGCCTGATGCGCTCGGTGTAGCATTCCAGGTGAGGGGAGGTGTAAAGGCCGACCCGGTAACCGGCCTCCTGCAGGACGGCCGCGATCATGGCCGCGGTGGACCCCTTGCCGTTGGTGCCGGCCACGTGTATCACCGGCACCGCCTCCTCGGGGTGGCCCAGCGCCTCGAGGAGGTACGCCATGCGCTCCAGGCCCAGGCGGACACCGAACCGCGACAGGTTCTCCAGCCAACCGAGCGCCGCCGCGAAGTCCATCCCCGACCCGCCTAGCCAGCGATGGGGTTGACGCCAGTCTGGCAACCCAGGGAGGGGCAGTTCTCCAACAGCAGGCACTGCGCCCGCACCAGCTCCTGGCGCAGCCGCACCTGGCTCCCGTTGCCGAGGTCGCTGCCGGGGATGAACTTGTAGGTGACGAAGCCGAGGACCTTCTTCCCGACGTGGGGGCAGAACTGCTCGACGATGTGAGAGCGGTACTGTTCCTGATCCATGGTGAGGTTGATTTCGCCGGCCGGTTCCAAATCCCTGCTGCCCGGCTGCGTGCTGGCGCGGGACCGCTCACACGTTGAAGCGGAAGGTGATGATGTCGCCGTCGCGGACGACATAGTCGCGGCCCTCCAGCCGCCACGCGCCCTGCTCCCGCGCCGCCTTGACCGACCCGGCCGCGCGCAGGTCATCGAAGGCGATCACCTCGGCGCGGATGAACCCCTTCTCGATGTCGGAGTGGATCTTGCCCGCCGCCTGCTTGGCGGTGGTCCCCGCCCGGATGGGCCAGGCCCGCACCTCCTCCTCGCCCGCGGTGAGGAAGGAGATCAGACCCAGGGCCCGGTAGGCGGCGGCGGCCACGCGCTCGATCCCAGGCTCGGCCAACCCGTAGTCGGCGAGGAAGACGGCGCGGTCCGCCTCGTCCAGGGCGGCTATCTCCAGTTCCACCGCCCCGGAGAACTCCACCAGCTCATACCCGCGCTCCGCGCACAGCGCGCGCTGAGTGCTGCCCTCGGTCTGTCCCTCCACGTGT
>JBBITQ010000129.1:0-754 GCA_037440685.1 Clostridiales bacterium | reverse complement strand
ATCGCGCCAGGGGTAATCGCGGGCGCGCAACTGGTCCTCGGAGAGGTTCGCAGCGACCAGAAGAGGCCGGGCGGTGAGGAAGGCGTAGCCGCGCAGCAGGCGTTCCTCCTCCTCGCCCAGACCCACCTCCCGCACGGCCCTCCCCTCCTCCAACGCCGCGCGGCAGCGCTCCAGGACGGGCAGGACGGCCTCGTCCTCCTTGGTCCGCTTACGGGAGGCGCGCAGGCGGTCCGTGGCGCTCTCCGCCACCTGGAGGTCGGCGAGGAGCAGCTCGGTGTCCACCTCTTGGACATCGCGCACCGGATCGACGCTCCCCAGCGGGTGGGGAAGGCTGGCGCTCTCGAAGGTGCGCACCACGTGGACCAGGGCGTCGCTTTTGCGCACGCCCTGCAGGAACTCGTTGAGCTTCGCCCTGTCGCCCTGACCGGGGAGGAAGCCGGCCAGATCCGTGAACTGGATGGCGGCCGGCGTCACCTTGCGGGGACGGAACAGCCCGGCGAGGAAATCGAGCCTCCCGTCCGGCACCTTGGCCATCCCGACGTTGACCTGGGCTTTGCCTGCCCCCCCGCCCACCGCCGCCTCCGCACCGGTGAGCAGGTTGAACAAGGTTGTCTTGCCGGCCATCGGAAGGCCGATGATGCCTATCTGCAACCGCCCCGCCCCCTTCGGCCCGCCCCCGCTCCCCGCGGAGCCGGTCCCCCTTCATTTTTCGCAGAACCGGCCCGCTCCCACAAAACGGGGAACGGGGATCCGG
>JBBITQ010000128.1:4305-4553 GCA_037440685.1 Clostridiales bacterium | reverse complement strand
CCCAGGAGGAAGCCGTGCGGCTGGGGCTGTCCGGCTGGGTGCGCAACCTGCCAGACGGCAGGGTGGAGGCGGTCGCCGAGGGAGAGGCTCAGGCGGTGTCAGCCTTCGTCGCCTGGTGCCATCGCGGGCCGGGTGCGGCGCGCGTCGCCGCCGTGGACGTCAGCCACGAGGAGCCCCAGGGCGAGCGCGGATTCACCATCCGCTGAGGACCCGAGCCGGCGGCCGCGCCTCCCCGGGGTCGGCAATTC
>JBBITQ010000128.1:0-4282 GCA_037440685.1 Clostridiales bacterium | reverse complement strand
GGTGCCAAAAAAACGTCGATTTTTCGACGATTAAAGTTAAAGCTAGCGCGGTCCGAACAGTCCCTGGCGCAACGGACCACACGGGAGGCGATGGGTGTGAGACTCTCCAGGCGGCGGGCCACCGCCAAGGCGATCCTCAACCTGGCGGACGCCTTTGCTGCGGCTTTGGTACAGCCGGGCACGGTGGGGCAGATGGGCCTGAGTGCGGCGGCCGGCGGCCGGCTGGATCCGGCCAGTACGAAGATCAGCGAGGTGCGGGTGGAGCAGGTAGACCTCCTCAACAATACGATAACCGTCTCCAGCGACGATCCCTGCGACTGTCCGCCGGGAGCGGCTGTCCGCTTCGCCTTTGCCGGCCCTAACGGGCTGTACGTAGGAGCCGGGGTCATCCAGGATATCAGCCGCCAGGAGAGCGGGGTCTGGGAGGCCGGCGTCTGGTTGCCGAATCTCCGCCTGGTCGAGGAGCGCCAGCAGGTGCGCGTGAGGATCCCGGGGGCGCGGGCCACGTGCCGGACCGGGTCGCGGGTCTTCGACTGCCCCGTGGCGGACGTCAGCGCCCGGGGGATGATGCTGTACAATCCGGGTGAGCTGCCGCCGGGCACGCCTCTGCAGATACGGCTGCATATCCCGTGGTTGCCGCCCATCGACATCCAAGGCGTGGTGGTGTGGAACAACGTCACTCGCGCCGGTTCCTCACGCGCTGGGGTCAAGTTCACCCGCGTCGCGCCCTCGCTCCAGGCCCGGCTCAGCAAGCTGTGCACCTTCTACCACGCTTTGCTCTCCTGAACGCTTGGGGGCATGCGTCACCGGCTTCGCCTCGACGTCGCGGTAGGTCGGGAGCGTCACGGTCACCGTGGTCCCCTCGCCCGGCCGGCTTTGCACCGTCACGGTCCCTTCGTGCTCGTCCACGATGTTGTTCACGATGGCCAACCCGAGCCCCGTCCCCTTCCTCTTCGTCGTGAAGAACGGCTGGAAGATCTCGGGGAGGTTCTCGGGCGGGATGCCCATGCCCGTGTCCGTGATGCGAATGCCCACCGTGCCCGGATCGGCGGCGAAGGTGGATATGGTCACCGCGCCCCCATCCCGGCACGCCTCGATGGCATTCTGCACCAGGTTGAGGAAGACGCGGTAGAGGCGGTTGGTGCGGCCCAGGAGCAGGGGGCGGCTGGCCTGCAGGACGAGATCGAGTCCGATTCCGGCTGCGCCGGCGGTGGGGGCCATCTCCCTCCGCAGCCGTTCCAGGAGGGCGTGCAGGTCGATGAGCTCCTTAGGCGTACTGGGAGGGCGGGAAAGGTAGATGAAATCGTCCAACGTGTCCTCGATGTCCTCGATCAGCTCCCGCGAATGCTCCAGCAAGGGCTGGATCCTGGCGGCGTTGGGGCTGTCGGAGACGAGCCGCCAGATCATGGCGAGATAGTTCTTGACGGGGGTGAGCGGGCCTCGCACGTCGTGGGCCACTCCGGCGGCCATGCGGGCGATGGCCTCCCGGCTGGCGACGGCGGTCGCCGCCTCGCGCTGCGCCCTGGCCAGTTCCAGTTCCGCCTTCAGCGCCGCGCGCTCCTGGCGCATGAGGCGGTCCAGTTCCGCCAGGAGGTAGGTGACCACCGGTACGAACAAGAGGCTCAAGCTCAGCAACATGGGGATGGAGACGGTGGTGAACTCGGTGCTCCTGGCCAGGGTGGAGACGGTGAGCCATAGGATGATGAAGCTCTGGCCCAGGACCGCGGCCAGCAGCCACATGCCCCGTTCCCCCTCTCCGCGCGACTCGTCGGCCGTCAGGAGAACCACGTCCTTGCGCCACAGGAGGAGGGCGGCGCCGACCAGCGGCGACAGCTCCAGCACCATTCCCAGGAAGAAGTAGATCGGGGTGGTTTCCGTCCGCGCCATGTTCACGCCCAGGATGGCCATCGCACCGGCGGAGAGGAGGGCGCCCGAGGTGAGTAGGATCATGCCGAGCAACGATGCGACGCTGGCGGTGGCCCAGCGCAACCTGGTCTGCCACCGGACGACGAGGATGTCGACCAGCGTCATGAGCAAGGCGTGGGTGCCCAGCGGCACCCGGAGCAGCAGCCGGTAGAGGATATGGACCATCGTGTTGGCGCTCCCGGCCAGGAGGCCGATGCGCAGGAGCGCGGTCCTCTGCGGCCGGAACCCCAGGAGGCGCAAACCGGCGTAAATCCCTAGGGTTGCCGTACAGACGTTGGCCACTACCAGCAAGAGGAAGGACCCCAGGGCCAGGGCGATCACCACTCAGTCATCCTTCCGTAGCGCCGGCGGCACCTTGGGCTCGTAGAACAGCCAAGAGCTCGCGGTGCCCAGGGCTCCCCAGCGGGCCATACGGGAGGCGGCTAGTTTTATCACAGACAAGATTGTCTTGGACACCCCTATCCCTCCCTCCTGCTTGAGATCAGAGTGCAGGCCGACTCCGACTCGTCCCCCGTGGCCAGGCGCCGGTTGACGCCTGGCCAGAGCGTCAGGGACTGCACCGATAGCCCCAGGGTCCCTCCAAGGGCGAGCGAGCGGAGGGGCGACGTCTGCTCAGCCGCGTCGGTTCCCGTCCATGATGAGGCCACGAGCAGCGAGATTATGACTGCGGTCCACCAGGTCACGAGCAGGCGGGCGCACCGTCGCAAGCGGGCGCGCCGGGACGGGGAGGCGATGGGCTTCTGAGGGCTGGCCATCGGGGCGTACCGCCAGACGGCGTAGGCGGTCAATCCCAGAACTGGCAAGGCGCCGGCGGCCATCGCCCCCGCGCCTGCTCGGGCGCCCAGAACCGCCGCGAGCCAGCCCGCCGCGCCATACGCCACGGTGGTGATGATGATGCAGTTCCGGCGGGAGGAGGCGTGCCAGCCGCCAGCGTAGAGGCGGATGGTGGCCGCTGGCACCGCCGCGGCGATCGTGGTCACGCCGGTCCCCAGCGCGAGCGCCACGCCCAGGAGGGCCGCGGCCGACAGGACGTAGTTGGCGATCAGTTCAAGGCCGTAGCGAATGATCTCTTCCTCCTCCTCCGAGAGGCGGAGGCTGCGGGCGAGATGACGGGAGCCGACATGCAGGGCTTGCGAGAGGGCCATATTCCCATCCTGCCAGGAGATGTTATCAAGCCCATCATGACCTAATAAAAGGTAAATTGGAAGTTCTCTGCAAGTCAATAGCGGCTCCTGATTTCGATTCTCCCATGGTTTATAATGGTGTAGCTCCCTTTCTTGAGCATAACCGCCCCAAAGCTCATCTAGAGCTTGGCATCTTTGGGTGTGGCTGTTTTCGGTTGCCGCGGGGGAGAGCGCCTTTCGGGGGTGGTCGGTATGGTCGTCGGGGTCCGGGAGTTGCAATCCGGGGCTGACCTGGACCGGGTCTTGGCCGATTCCAGGGAACGGCCGCAGTTCATCTTCAAGCACAGCACCCGGTGTCCGGTGAGCCGCTGGGCGTATGAGGAGTTCACGGCTTTCGCGGCGGGTTGCCCCGAGGCCGGGTTCGCCGTGGTGCCAGTGATCGAGAGCCGCCAGGTGTCCGACGCGGTGGCGGCCAGGCTGGGGGTCCGGCATGAGTCGCCGCAGGTGATCATGGTCGTCGCGGGCTGCGCCGTCTGGCACGCTTCCCACTATGACGCCCACAGGGGGGCGATGGCGGCGGCGCTGGCGGATCTGGGGCCGGCCGTGCCTGGCGGTAGCGGCGGGATTTCGCGGTGAAGCCAGCCAGCGAAGAGGGATATGCCGGGCGGGGGGCGAATGAATCCGTAGGGCCTCGCCCGGGCGCGCAGGTGCGGCCAGCGCGGCGTGGCACGTTCGAGACGAGAGGAGACAGTTCTTCCATGTCTAGGCGCGTCATCCAACGGGTTTCCGGCTTCGCCCTTCTGGCGCTGTTGCTCGCGGCGTCGTCCCTGGCCGGTTGCGGTGGGAAGACGGGGGCTCAGACCAGCGGGGTGCCGCAGGCCGGAGAGGAGGCGAGCGTTTCCGCCAACCCTCCGCAGCAGGAGGACGCCGCTCCGCAGCGGGCCGGAGACGCCGTGGAGAGCGGTTCGGCCAAGCGCTGGGACGCGCCCCCGCCCATGCAGATCGACCCAAAGAAGAAGTATTACGCGGTAGTGAAGACCGACAAGGGCGAATTCACCATCGAGCTGTTTGCCGCCGAGTCGCCCAAGACCGTCAACAACTTCGTGTTCCTGGCCCGGGAGGGGTTCTACGAGGGCGTCAGGTTCCACCGCATCATCAAGACCTTCATGATCCAGACGGGCGATCCCAACGGAGACGGCACCGGGGGGCCCGGTTACACGTTTGAGGATGAG
>JBBITQ010000127.1:244-4559 GCA_037440685.1 Clostridiales bacterium | reverse complement strand
TCTGGGGGAAGATCAAGAAGGGTCTGGACATCCAGGGCGGCATCCACGTGGTCTTCGAGGGCGTCGACACGTCGGGCATGCCGGTGACGCCCCAGGCCATGGAACAGGCGCGCGCCATCATCGAGCAGCGCGTCAACGGGTTGGGCGTGGCCGAGCCGATCATCCAACGCCAGGGGGAGCGGCGGATCATCGTCGAACTCCCTGGCATCACCGACCCGGAGAAGGCCCTGGAGACGATCGGCCGGACGGCCCTCCTGGAGTTCAAGGACTCCAGCGGGAAGGTCATAGTGACAGGCAAGGACCTGGTCACCCGCGCCGTGGGGTGGGAGCTGGACACCACCCGCAATCAGTGGGTCGTCACCCTGCAGTTCAAGGGCGACGGCGTGAAGCGCTTCGCCGAGGCCACGCGGCTGGCGGCCAGCTTCCCCGAGACTGACCCGCGCCGGCGCATCGGCATCTACCTCGACGGGGTGCAACTGCAGAACCCCACGGTGAACGAGCCCATCGAGAGCGGGCGGGCGGTGATCACCGGCTACGCCTCTCAGGAAGAGGCGAAGCGGATCGCCGTGTCCCTGCAATCGGGCGCCCTCCCGGTGAAGCTCAACCTGGTGGAGAACCGGACCATAAGCCCCACCCTGGGGACCGATTCCCTAAAGCGCAGCGAGGCGGCGGCCGTGATAGGCACGGTGGCGGTGCTGGCGTTCATGTTCCTGTACTACCGCATCCCGGGCTTCTGGGCCGACTTCGCCCTGTTCACCTACCTGCTCATCTTCCTGGGGATCCTCTGGGCGATCAAGGCCACGTTGACCCTGCCGGGCATCGCCGGTTTCGTCCTCTCGGTGGGCATGGCGGTGGACGCCAACGTGGTGATCTTCGAGCGCATCAGGGAGGAACTGCGGGTGGGCAAGACCATCCGGGCGGCCCTTGACGCCGGCTTCGCCAACGCCTTCCGGGCCATCTTCGATTCCAACGCCACCACGCTCCTGGGCGCCGCCGTGCTCTTTTATCTCGGCACCGGGCCGGTGCGGGGGTTCGCCCTCACGCTGGCGCTGGGCGTCCTGGTGAGCATGTTCACCGCCATCGTCCTCACGCGCTTCGTCCTGCGGCTCCTCGTCAACGCCGGGGTGAAGCCCGGGCCGCTGTTCTTCGGCCGGCCCCCCGCTCCGGCGGCTGCTGGCGGCCTGCCTGGGAAGTAACGGGCGCGCGGGATCTCGGAAGCGGAAGGCGCGGCGGTTGGCGGGGCGGCGGCACGACAGCCGGGGAGGGCTGACGATGAAGTGGAAGCTTAGAGTGGTGGAAAGGAGCAAGCTCTGGTTGGCCGTCTCCGGCCTCATGGCAGTCGTCGCGCTGGTATCGCTCCTCACCCAGGGCTTGAACTACGGCATCGACTTCACCGGCGGCGTGATCATGGACCTGCGCTTCAGCAAGCCCACCACGGTCGGTGACATCCGGGGGGTGCTGGCCCGGCACGGGCAGGATGACGCGGTGATCCGGGAGGCGAGCGGCGCCGAGGCGACGGCCGGCAGCGCGCCCGGGCGGGAGTTCCTGATCACCACCCGCAGCCTCAGCGACGGCGAGCGGCGCGCCATCTTCGCCGATCTCGAGAAGGCGCTCGGGAAGTTCGACATCCTTAGCGTCGATCAGGTGAGCCCGGTGATCGGGGCGGAACTGCGCCGCAACGCGCTCACGGGCATCGCCCTGGCCACCGTCGGGATGCTGATCTACATCACGGTGCGCTTCGAGTGGAAGTTCGGGCTGGCGGCCATCGTGGCGCTCCTCCACGACGTCTTCCTCACTGTGGGGTTCTTCTCCGTCTTCCGCCTTCCCGTCGACACCTCGTTCGTGGCCGCAATCCTCACCGTGTTCGGCTACTCGATCAACGACACTATCATCGTCTTCGACCGGGTGCGCGAGAACCTGGCCAACCGGAAGCGGGAGGCGCTCGGGGATCTGGTGGACCGGAGCATCAACCAGGTGCTCACGCGCTCCATCAACACGGCCCTCACCACCATCATGGCCATCGCCGCCGTCTACCTCTTCGGCGGCCGCACCCTGAAGGACCTCTCCCTGGCGCTGATGGTGGGCATCGGCTTCGGTGCCTACTCCTCCATCTTCGTGGCCAGCCCCCTCTACGTGGCCATCGCCGAAGGGCTGGCGCGGCGCTCTCGGGCCGGTGTCCGCGCCGCGTAAGCCACGGCGTCGTGCCGCGCGGGGGGACGAGGTGTTCATAGGCTGCGCCCGGCCTCGGTGACGCCCGCGCCGCGCGTCAGGTCGTCCGCGGCGGGTGGAAGGGGGTCGCGTCCAGCCATGTCGCGAGCTTAGCTCCAGCAGCACCCGGCGGAGGCGTTCCGCCCAGTCCGCCGGCAGAGGCGGTTTGGCGCGCTACTTTTCGCTCACGCCCACCCGGAGGCCTCCATACTCATCCCGGATCTATCGGTATCATACCATGGCCCATGGCGACGGCCGTTGGGTGCCAGGCGCCGCTGCCAACGAGTTCCTATTACGGATCGTCCCCCATTGTGCGATCCCAGCGGTGGGATTATGTGAACATTATGGGGGTGTTCCGTTGTTCGCGCGCAGAAGGATTCTGGTTGGCATGGTCTATAGCGCCC
This sequence comes from Clostridiales bacterium, assembly GCA_037440685.1. Lineage (GTDB taxonomy): Bacteria > Bacillota > Sulfobacillia > DYIH01 > JBBITQ01 > JBBITQ01. Next base: position 1,947 of record JBBITQ010000127.1, on the reverse strand, counting down.
TCGCGGGTGTCATGATCTGGATGGGTGCAGCGCCTGAGGCACTGGCGCTGACGATCCAGCGCGGCTGGATATCCGGTTCGGGTTCGAGCGCCGTGCGGGCGGTGCCGGCCACCGGGGGTGGCGTTGCAAACCTCACCCTGCGGCGGGTGATCACGTCATGGCCCTTCGGCAGCTCGACCGTCGCGGCCTCGGCACCTTTCCGGCTGGTGGTGCCGGCGCTCCCCAGGGTCACCTACCGGCCGGCTGCGCCTGCGCCAGGGGTGATCCCGGCCGGGCCCGCGCCGGCGGCGGGGCTGACTGCCGACGAACAGCGCATGCTCGACCTAGTCAACCGGGCGCGGGCAGCCCAGGGCCTGGCGCCCCTGGCGGTGGATATGCGCCTGGTCGAGACGGCGCGCCTGAAGAGCCGCGACATGGTGGAGAAGGGTTACTTCGGCCACGTCTCACCGACCTACGGCACCGTCGCCGACATGTGGAGGCGGGCCGGTATAAGCTTCGCTGGCGGTGGCGAGAACATCGCCGGGGCGCCCACGGTGGACATGGCTTTCAATAACCTGATGAACAGCCCGGGCCACCGCGCCAACATCCTGAACCCCGCGTTCACCCACATCGGCATCGGCATCGTGGACGGCGGCCCCTACGGGAAAATGATCACCCAGCAATTCATCATCCCCCGGTAAACCCGCCTCTTTCCGCCGCCGGGCAGGAAGGGCCGGCCCGGCAGGGCGAGGTGTCGCTCAAGGGCAGACCACCTCGTTCGCTCAGACGCCCAAGGCCGCCACAATATCAGCCGCGGGCGGCGCGCCCGGAAGCTGCGGCGGCTGGAGGGGGGAGCGCCTGCGCGGCGGTGGCAGCCGCGTTGCCGTCGGCCGGCTGCTGCCCGGCCACGATCATGTCGTCCACCGACATCCCCGAGGGGATCATGGGGAAGACGTTGGCCTCCCGCTCCACGACGGCGTCGAGGACGACGGGACCGGGCTGATCCCTCATGATGCGGAGGGCGTCGGCCAGCTCCGCCGGGTTGGCGGCGCGCAGGCCGCGGATGCCGTAAGCCTCCGCCAGGCGCACGAAGTCGGGCGCCCCGGCCTCCAGGTCAACCTGGGAGTAGCGCCGCTGGTAGAAGAGCTGCTGCCACTGCCGCACCATGCCCAGGTAGCCGTTGTTGACGATGACCACCCGGATAGGGATGCGGTAGGCGGCCGCGGTGCCCAGCTCCTGGCAGGTCATCTGCAGGCTGCCGTCGCCGCTGATGAGCCATACCTCCTGGTCGGGGCGGCCCACCTGGGCGCCGATGGCGGCCGGGAGGCCGAAGCCCATGGTGCCCAGCCCGCCGGAGGTGATGAGCTGGCGCGGGCGGTCGAAGGGGTAGAAAAGGGCGGTCCACATCTGGTGCTGGCCCACGTCGGTCACGATGATGGCGTCGCCGTTGGTCGCCCGGTAGATCTCCCAGAGGAGATGGTGGGGCTGGAGCGGCCCGCGGTTGCTCTGGGGCCTGGGTCCACCGGGCAGCCCCGCGCCGGCCCCGTCCAGGAGGCGTGCCGACGCCAGGCTCTCTGGGTGGCACGCGCCGGTTGCGCCGGCATCGGCGTCGCGGCACGGGTAGGGGATGGGGTGCTTGCGGCACCAAGCACGGATCTCCTCCCACCATTCGTCGGTCTGGCGCGGTTTCACGTGCGGCAGGAGCGCCTGCAGGACCGCCTTGA
>JBBITQ010000127.1:0-230 GCA_037440685.1 Clostridiales bacterium | reverse complement strand
CCGGCCACCGGGATGTGGGCATGCACGTTCTTGCCCAGCTCGGCGGCGTCGATGTCTACGTGCACGATCTGGGCGTGGGGAGCGAACTTGTGCAGCGCGCCGGTGACCCGGTCGTCGAAGCGCACGCCCAAGGCGACGATGAGGTCGGCGTGCGCCGTGGCCCGGTTGGCCGGGAAGGTGCCGTGCATCCCCACCATGCCGAGGAACTGGGGATGGCTCCCCGGGAAGGC
>JBBITQ010000126.1:0-4567 GCA_037440685.1 Clostridiales bacterium | reverse complement strand
TCACTGGTCGCGATGAATCGGAATCACTGGACGAATTCGTCGGAATACGCAGCGATGGCCTGCTGTTCCGGCTCCGACGCCGCGTCCCACATGGCTCTCAGCAGCTTCTGCTCCGGGTTCTTCGGCATGATCTCCCGGGAGAAGTAATCGCCTAGGGCCGCCGCCGTCTTCCGGATGGCCGCCTCCGGTGTGCCGATCGCCCGGGCCGCCTGGAGGGCCGCCGCCAGATCGTCCTGGAACTGCTCGAACGACGTGGTGTCGAAGACCGTCATCCCGCCCGCCTCCTCCGGGGCTAGTTTGCGCTTCCGCGGCGGTTTTGATGCTCGAGCGCCGCGCCCTGGAGCCATCCCGACCGGCCGCTCAGATCAGCGAGCGCGACTGGCAGCCGTCGACGTTGAGGCAGGCGCCTGTCACGAGGCTGGCGCGCTCCGACGCCAAGAAGGCGACCACGTCCGCCACCTCCTCCGGCCGCCCGAACCGGCCGTAAGGCAGCTCGGCCTGGACGAAGCGGGCGATGCCCTCTGGGTCGGCCTTGCGGCGGCGGTCCCAAGACCCCCCGGGGTGGAGGATGGAACCTGCGGCGACGCTGTTCACCCTGATGCCCATGGGGGCGAGTTCCCTGGCCAGCGACTTGGCCAGGCTGATCTCGGCCGCCTTGGCCATGTTGTACGCGGGGGCGCCGCCTGACTCGCGCCCCCAGATGGAGGCGATGAAGATGATGGCCCCCCCGCCCTGTTCCCGCATGTGCGGGACGGCCAGGCGCGCTAGGCGCAGGCCCGCCAGGGCGTTGAGCTCGAAGGTGGCCCGGTAGACCTCTTCCGACGTCTCCAGGAACGGTCCTGCCCCGGCGCTGCCGCCGGCGTTGTGCACCAGGACGTCCAGGCGGCCGAACGCCGCCACGGCCTTCTCGACAAGCCGGGCGCTGGCGGCGGCGTCCGTGACGTCGGCCGCGACGGGCAGCACGGCGGTGGTCCCGTTCGGGGCGGCCGCCCGGATTTCGGCTGCCGCCGCTTCCAGCTCTCCGGCATGCCGGGCGCAAATGGCCACCCGGCAGCCCTCGCGCAGGAGTGAGGCCGCTATGGCCTTGCCGATGCCGCGACTGGCGCCCGTGACGATGGCCGCCTTGCCTGTCAGACCGAGATCCACTGGCGCTCTCCCCTCGGGTTGTTCCGGTCGTCAGCGGGGGCCGGGTGTTGTCGTGCCGCCAGCATCGCCTTGGCGGCTCGCCTCGCCTCGGGTGCGCAGGCTGCCCAGAAACTCGCGCAGGGCGCGGTTGAAGGCGTCCGGGTTGTCCAGGTTGGCGAGGTGGGCCGCGCCGGGGATGAACGCCGTGCGGGCCCCCGGGATGCGGGCGGCCAGCGCCCGGATGGACTCGGGCGGGTAGCCCTTGTCCAGTTCCGCCCCGATCACCAGTGTGGGCACGCCGATGCGGCCGAGGACCGGCGTGGTGCGGGCGGTGAAGACGGCGCGGGCTGCTTCCAGGTATGCCGTCTTGTCTATGCCCGCGATGACGGCCTCCAATTCCCCTTTCACCGCCTGAGGCGTGCCGGGGAGGAGGGTGTCGGCCACGTACCGGGCCGCGAACTCGGCCATGCCGTGCTTCTCCAGGAACTCCTCGCGGTCGCGCAGGCGCGCCGCCGCCACCTGGGGGTCCATCTCCGAGAAGGTGCAGGCGAGGGCCAGGCTGGCCACGAGGTCGGGGCGCATGCCGAAGAGCTCCTGCAGGATGACGCCGCCCATGGAGATGCCGACCAGGTGCGCCGGCGTCCCGCCGAGGTGCTCCAGGAGGGCGGCCAGGTCCTCGGCCATGGCCCGCAGGGTGACGGGGCCGCTCCGGGGAGACCGCCCGTGGCCCCGCAGGTCCGGTGCCACCGCATGGTAGTCGCGCGCGAACTCCCGCAGCTGCGCGGTCCAGATCCGGCCGGACGAACCCAGGCTGTGGACGAAGACCAGCGGCTCCCCCCGGCCGGCCTCCTCGTAATGGATGGGCTGCTGGCCCGCGTGGAAAACCGGCATCTCCATCCCTCCCCGCTCTTGATCGTCCCTTCTAAGTCTAGCGGCATGGCGCCGCGGAGAAAAGGCGGACTGCGGGGCGAGTGTCAAAGGAGGTCGTCCGGCCTTTTGACCGTCACGGACAGCCGGCCGCGCAGGAGGGTCGGAAATCGATCAGGGTGTCAGCAGGTGGACGGTGCGGGTGGCGGCGTCCCATGATACCCGCATCCCCAGGGCCTCGGCGGCGAAGCGCACCGGCACCAGCGTGCGGCCCGAGGCGATGAAGGGCGCGGCGTCGAGGAGTTTTTCGCGGCCGTCGACCAGGGCACGGTCGTTGTCTATCTTCAGGAAGACCTGGTGGCCGTTCAGGGTGGCCGTGACGTCCCGGCGGTCCGGGTCCCAGGCGACCTCCGCGCCCAGGGCCTCGAAGATGGCGCGGAAGGGGAGCATGGTGCGCCCGTTCTTGATGGCCGGGGGCACGTCCGCCACCAGCGGGCTGCCGTTCAGGAGGACGCGGATGTCCGGCTGGCTGGAGACCGATTCCGGCTTGCCGGCGGTGGTGAACCACCACGTGCGGGCGAAGGGGACGGTAGGGCCGCCGTGCAGGCGGACCGTGCCGCGCACCGTCACGCGATAGCGCGTGCCCGGCTTCAGGTCCTGCTTGGGCAGGAGGGCGATGTGGGGGCGGATGTGCTGGTCGTTGGCCGGGGTCAGGATCCACAGGGGAACCCGGGCGCCCGTTTCGTCCTCTAAGGTGGCCTGGGTGAGGGAGGAGTCCTCGACCAGGGGGCGCAGGAACTGGACGGTGATCGGATACCCGGCGGCGCGGGCGCCGGGGAAGAGCCGGTAGGGATCCGGTTCCTCGTTGCCGTCCCAGCGCGTCGGGACGTCCCTCTGGCCGGGGATGGGGTAGACGACGGTGCCCGGCGGCAGGTCGTCCGGCGCGGTCCGGTCGGCCACCTCCAGGGCCGCGCCGCGGTCGGCGTAGCGGGCGATCTCCTCTTCGCTCACGGCGGAGTACGCCCCCGTGGTGGCGATGTTCAGCACGTTGGTGACGCGGCCGTCCTTCTCGGCATACCCGTAGCCCAGATCGACGACGTTGTAGTCGGTGATGGGGAGGCGGTGGTAGACGGAGTCCACCCACTCCTTGACGGCGCGCCGGTGGTCGGTCAGGAAGTGCATGTCCTCGTAATAGTGGCTGTATGGATAGCCGAAGAAGGCGCCCCGCTCGCCGGCGCTCGCCCCCGTGTAGCCGGGGCGGCCGAACTGCTCGTTATGGGCGGCTAGGCCCTCGGTGGGGTTGATGACGAAGTAGCGGGCGTGGGCGGAGGCGGCGGCGTTCAGCCGGCGGTCGAGCCGCAGGGGGCGGAGGTCCGCCAGCGCCCGGTAGCGGTTGACCTCCTGCAGCACCGACTGCTGGAGGGGCGTCGCGGCCGGGAGCTCGGGGAGCGCACCGTCCAAGACGGTGAAGGACCAGCTCTGCTCCAGCGGGTAATAGGGGCCCGTGAATTCGACGTAGACGCTGGCGGTGTGGCGGCCGGGCGCCAGGGGCTCCTCCGGCTGGTAGTACAGCAGGTTGCCGTCCTGGCGGGCGGCATAGGTGACGCCGTCGACGGTGATGGCGGCGCGGGCTATCCGGTCGCCGCCCGTGGTGACGACCCGGATGCCGATCATGGGGCGCGCGTAACCGACAGCCGCGGTGGGAAAGGGCGGAGAGTAGCTGACGCTGGCCATGGTGGAGGCGGCGAGGGCCGCCACCCCCGAGATGACGAGAACGACCACGCCGAGGGATCTCCTCGGGTGAGACAGGGGAGAGGAATGCTTTATCATCATTTTTATTTTAATCGGCGGACCTCCGGGCTTGATTTGAGCCAACGACGCCCGACCCTGGTGGCGCGCCAGGGATTCCAAGGGCGCGCTCCCCACGCTTCTACAGGCGGACGAGCGTTCCGGTGCGCTGGGAGGCGGTGGCCGCCGCGGCGGCGCGCAGCGCGGAGCGGGCGCAGCCGATGTCCACCTCCGGCCGGCGGCCGGGATCGGCGGCCGACTGCAGGAGATCCCGGAGCCCGGCGCGCACCGACGCGCGGTACACTTCCCAGCGGTCGCCGAGGTCGCCTTCCAGGCGCACCCGGCGGGTGGCGTTGAATATTCGTCCCCGGCCCGCCAGGTTCCTGCCTCCCGGGTACTCCTCCGCCAGATCGATCCGGAGCCAGGGACGGCCGGAGAGGGGCGGGGCGCTCTCATCCAGCATGGCCTCCCCTTCCAGCCTGACGGCGATCCACCCCGTTACCGTCAGGTAGGCGCGCTGGAAGGCGAAGGCCAGAGTGGTGCGCTCGAACTCCGCCGGGCGGACGAAGGCGTGGTAATAGGTGGCGATGGCCGGGGGCGCCCCGCGGGCGGCGCGGGGGTGGACGGCGAGGGCGACCACGGCGTCGCGGAGCGGCGCGGCGGTTGGTCCGGCGTCCCGCGTCACGGACAGCGCCATCATGGCCGACGGCGGCCCGGCCAGCCACTCCACCAGGTCGAAGAAGTGGACGCCGTGTTCCACGAAGATGCCGCCAGAGCGCGCCGGATC
>JBBITQ010000125.1:0-4615 GCA_037440685.1 Clostridiales bacterium | reverse complement strand
GTTGGAGGCAGCGCTCACCAAGCGCTGACTGGTCCACAAAATCGGGGCAACTCCATGTTCCCTCAGCGGGCGAACACGTGGTTCCCGATGTAGGTGATGATCTGGCGCGTCCACACCCAGGGGCTCACCGGTTTGGACGGGTTCCAGAAGTAGATGGCTCCGTAGGTCGGATCCCAGCCGTTCAGGGCGTCGGCCGCCGCCCGGAACGCGCTCTCCAGGGGTGGCCGGGCCCAGATCAGCCCGTTGGTCACGCTCTCGAAGGCGTAAGGCTCATAGATCACGCCTGCGATGGTCTTGGGAAAGGACGGGTGACGGACGCGGTTCAGGATCACCGCGGCGACCGCCACCTGGCCGGCGTAAGGCTCGCCGCTGGCCTCCCCCGTGACCACCCTGGCCAGGAGGTTGATGTCGTCCCCGTATGAGACCACCGGCCCGCTCCAGTAGCGGGCGGGCGGGGGCGCGCTGGGGTATCCGAGCGCCGCCCAGGTCGATGGGCCCACGACCCCGTCCGGCGTCAGGCCGTTGGCGCTCTGGAACCGGATGACGGCCTGGATGGTGCGCCAGCCGTAGTAGCCGTCTACCGGGCCGTCGTAATACCCCCACGCCCGCAGCGTGTCCTGCACGAGCACCACGTCCGGACCGCTCCGCCCCCACCACAGGCTCCGGCGTTCCTGGCCGCTGGCCGGCGTGGCCAACAACACCAGGGCGACGGAGGAGGCTAGGAGGGTGGCGGCGAGGGTCAGGGCGATTTTGCGGCGGCGCATCGGACTCTGCCACCTCCAGGCGTGTTGTTTGACTATTGTTCACAGCGCCCGTAAACTTTACTCGTCGACGGTCCGGCCCCCAGGGCCGGTGGCGGCGGGAGGGGCAGCGTTTGGACAAGGACAAGATCGCCCGCGCCGTGGCCATGATCCTCGAGGCCATCGGTGAGGACCTAAACCGGCCGGGGCTGGCCGGGACGCCGGAGCGCGTGGCGGACGCCTACGAGGAGATCTTCGGCGGCGTGGGCCGCAACCCGGAAGACGAGCTGGACGTGACGTTCGAGACCGACCACGAGGAGATCGTCCTCGTGAAGGACATCCCGTTCTACTCGGTTTGCGAGCATCACCTGCTTCCCTTCGTGGGCAAGGCCCACGTGGCCTACGTCCCGCGGGCAGGGAAGATCACCGGACTCTCCAAGCTGGCCCGCCTGGTGGAGACGGTGGCGCGGCGGCCCCAGTTGCAGGAACGGTTGACCACCCAGATCGCGGATGCCATCATGAAGAAGCTCAACCCGCTGGGGGCGATGGTGGTGGTCGAGGCGGAGCACCTGTGCATGACCATGCGCGGCGTGCGCAAACCCGGTTCCATCACTGTGACCTCGGTGGTGCGCGGGTTGTTCGCCCAGTCGGATGTCACCCGGGCTGAAGCCCTGGCCCTGATTCGCGGCTAGCTAGTCAGCGTATCCTAGTAATCATGGCGTGAAATGCGGCAAATACCCGTCGAGATGTCCATCAGCCTGGTTGAGTCTGCATGTAATTACTAGTATAATGTCCGCCAGCGACCGTTTCCGCGGGGGGGGTATCCGTGGCAGGCCTTTGGGGGAGGATCAAGGGGACGCGTTTGTTCCGCTCGATCTACCGCAACGATTACCCGACGACGCCTCGTAACCAGGTCCTGGTGATCCTCAACAGCGTGATGCTGCACCTGCACCCGGTGAAGGTCCCTCGCCACGCCGTCCGGGTGACCTACACGTGGGGGCTGGGCGGCACGTCGCTGCTCATGTTCCTCATCCTGACGATCACCGGCGTCCTCCTCATGTTCTACTACATCCCTTCGATCCCCCAGGCCTACTACGGCGTCAAAGGGCTGGAAACCAACGTGGCCTTCGGGATGTTCCTGCGTAACATGCATCGCTGGACGGCGCACGGCATGGTGCTCATCGTCTTCCTCCACATGTGCCGGGTCTTCTACACCGGCTCCTACAAGCCCCCGCGGGAGTTCAACTGGGCCTTGGGGGTGGGGCTCCTCCTGGTCACCTTCCTGTTGAGCTTCACGGGGTATCTGTTGCCGTGGGACCAACTGGCGTTGTGGGCCATCACCGTGGGTACGAACATGGCGGGGGCGACGCCGCCTTCCGAATACGTGGGCAAGTACGTCCGCTTCGCCCTTCTCGGGGGCTACGAGGTGGGCCAGTCCACTCTCATACGCTGGTACACGCTGCATGTGATCGCGCTGCCGCTCACCGCCATCCTCATGATGGCCGTCCATTTCTGGCGGGTGCGGAAAGACGGGGGCATCTCCACCCCCGTGGTGGAGGACCAGGAAGATCAGGCTCAGTAGGCGATCGCGGGAGGGAGGGTGAGCGATGGCGAAGGAAACCAGGGGCACGGTGGCCGAGAGCCCGGCTGGCGGGCGCGCTGAGGAGGACAAGGTCTTCGTCTGGCCGCATCTCGTGCGCATCGAGATGATCGGCATGTTGATGTACTTGCTCCTATTTACCCTCATGTCCATTTTCGTGAACGCCCCGCTGCGCAACCTGGCCAACCCGGAGGTCACGCCCAACCCGGCGAAGGCGCCGTGGTACTTCCTCGGGCTCCAGGAACTGCTCCTGCACATGCACCCGGCGCTGGCGGGCGTGATCGTCCCCACTGCGGTGCTGGTGGGGCTCGCGGCCATTCCCTATTTCGACACCAGCCGGGCGGGGACGGGCATCTACTTCAGCACCCCCAAGGGGCGGTCCATCGCCCTCTTCTCCTTCGTCTACACCGCTGTCTGGGAGCTGGCCCTGATCCTGATCGACGAATTCCTCTTCCTGCCCGGGATGGAGAAAGGATCCCACGGCATCGGCCCGGCCCTGAAGCAGCTCGTGCTGCTGCCGGCCCTGGGCAAGGAGTCCGTCGTCCCGACGGTCATCACCGACATCGTGATCCCGGTCTTCTTCATGCTCTTCATCCCGTGGCTGCTGGTGGTCCTGGTCAAGCGGATCTGGCAGGCTAACGTGCGGGAGGTCATGATCGCTCTCTTCACCTTCTTCGTCGCCTCCTTTGTGGTGCTGACCATAATAGGCAGCGCCTTCAGGGGACACAGCATGAAGCTCATGTGGCCGTGGGAGGTCGGCGCTCCCGAGGAGCCGCTGCAGTAGGCGGCCGATTCCGCGAAGGGAGGTGCTGCAGGATGGCGGAGCAAGGGGAAGAGGCGAGGGAACAGGGCCGGAGGGAGGGCGTCACGAGGAGGGAGCTGCTCCGCTCCGCGATGTGGGGCTCGGTGGGCGTTTTCCTGTTGGAAGGTGCGGGGGCGACCCTGGACACGTTCTGGCCGCGCAAGGTGCGCGGTTTCGGCGGCAAGGTGGTCGCGGGCAAGGTCGAGGACTTCAAGGTCGGGTCCGTGACAAAAGTGGCGGAGGGCAAGTTCTACCTAGTGCGGCTGCCGGAGGGGTTCATCGCCCTCTACTGGAAGTGCCCCCACCTGGGTTGCACGGTGCCCTGGTCGCCGCCCGAGGATCCCGGCAAGTTCCACTGCCCCTGCCACGGCTCGGTCTACGACATCAACGGGCAGAAGCTGGCGGGGCCGGCGCCGCGTTCCATGGACTTCATGGCGATCGAGATCGTAGACGGCAAGGTCGTGGTGGACACCGGCAAGATCACCCAGCGCCTGAACCACGACCCCAGCCATGTGACGAAAGTCTGAGGTGAGTCGCTGTGGCGATCATGGGCCGCGAGGTCGCAGAACCTGTGGAGCTGCTCCTGGTCCTGATGATCGTTGTGATAACCCTGGGCTCCATGGTGCTGATCCAGCGCTGGATAGGCGAATAGGGTGAGCAGGGCCGCCTGGCCGGCGTGCCTGCCGGTGGGCGGAAGGCACGGTTTTGCGGGGGGAGAGGCGCGAGCGTGCGGTACGGCAGGCATCACTTGGTCGTGATAGTCCTGAGCTGGCTCATCATCCTCATCATAGGGGCCTATGGCCTGGCGGAGAACAACCGCATGGCCATGGCGGAGCGGCGCCAAATGAAGGAGTCCATCGAGCGGGGGCTGGAGCTCTTCGCCCGGAACTGCGCCACCTGCCACGGTCCCAAGGGAGAGGGCTGCGTGGGCGCGCCCCTCAATCGAAAGGATTATCGCGGCCAGCCCAGCGAGAACCAGGCGACGTTCGACTTCCTCTACAAGACGATCGCCGACGGGCGGCCGGGGACGGGGATCCCCCGCTGGGTGCGGCGGGGCGACCAGTGGTACTCTTACACAGCGATGCCGGCCTGGTCGCGGGCCAAGGGCGGCCCCTTGAACGAGATGCACATCAACGACCTGGTGAACTTCATCATGCTGGGCAACTGGGATGACGTCCCGGGCAAGATCGCAGAGATCGAGAAGAGGGCCCGGGATGCCATGCTCGAGTCGGGTCAGAACCCGGACGCCCTGCCGATGCGGGATGCGCCGGGGCTAGATGCCGCCGCCAACAAGCGCGGCCAGGATCTCTTCGTCGGGAAGGGCTGCGTCGCGTGCCACCGTATTGGCAGCCGGGGCGGCTCCACCGGGCCCGACCTCAGCAACGTTGGGGCATGGGGGCTCGACCGCGAATTCCTGAAGTCCTACCTGAAGAACACGAACCTCCCCAACCGCATCCCGGTCTTCTGGAGCAA
>JBBITQ010000124.1:0-4646 GCA_037440685.1 Clostridiales bacterium | reverse complement strand
ACGCCGTGCGCCCGGCGTCCGGCAATGCCGTGCTGGAAGCGGTGATCAAGGAGATGGGCGAGGAGGTGCGCCGCGGCGGGCAACTGCTCGAACCGCTGCGCCGGAGCGGCCTGCTCCCGCCCCTGGCCGCTGCCGTCCTGGCGTCGGGCGAGGAGACCGGTTCCTTCCACACCATGCTCCAGCGCGTCGCCGACATGTACGACGAGGAAGTGGAACGGCAACTGCAGCGCCTCGTCGCCCTCATCGAGCCGGCCATCATCCTCATCCTGGGGCTGGCCGTCGGCATCATCCTCGTTTCCATTTTCAATCCCATCTTCTCCCTCTACCAGCGGTTCTGAGGCAGCGCGGACCGGGTGCGGCGGGAGGACCGGGACGGGGCGGCGGTGAGGGCGGCGCGCGTCGCCGCTTGCGTCGCCCGGGTGTAAATTATCTGCCTCCTTTGCTCGATTAACAGCTAGGACGACTCTTCGTGGGCCCCGGAGGGCCCGCGGGACCGAGCGGAGGTGTTGCATGTGTTGCGATGGAGATGGACGAGGGTAGTACGGGACGAGCGGGGTTTCACGCTCGTCGAGCTGCTGGTGGTGGCGGCCATCCTGGCGGTGCTGGCGTCGCTGCTGGTGCCCAAGGTGCTGGACGCCCTCAACGACTCCAAAGTGAAGGCCGCGGTGGCCGACGCCGACAGCATCCGCCAAGCCATGGAGCGCTACCTGATCGACAACAACGATTATCCGGCGAGCATCACCAATTATGCTAAACTCAGCACGGCGCTCCAGAAGTACATGAACTTCCCCGCGGAGGCGAAGGCCAGCTTCACGTTCCGTAGCTACAGCAAGACGATCGGCGGGAGCTACACGCTGACCATCAACGCGAAGGACAAGGACACGACGCTCATCACCATCACCCCGAACGGGGTGACCCACTAGGCGTCAGGGGGCGTTCCGGACCCTGACCTCGGTCTCCCAGCGGAAGGCGGCCCGGGTCTGGCCCGCCATGTCCAGGGCGAGGTGGACGAGGCGGGGATCGGAAGCGCCCTTGACGGCGGAGAAGTGGACGACGCCGCTCAGCACGGGGCTGCCCCCCGCCGCGGGCGCCCGGTCCAAGCTGCAGCCCGCCTCGCCCAGGGTGCAGACGTAGCGGTAGAGGGTGCCGCGGGAGACGTAGTATCCCACCACCTGGTTGGCCACAGGCCGCGGGACGAGGAAGACGAGGGCGCCGGAGCACGGCGCCTTCCCCTTCGGGGTGTCGGCGCAGACGTAACTGGCCGCGCGCAGGCCGCCGATGCGCGCCCCGCCCCGCGCCAGCCCGTCGGCGATCGCGGCGCCCGCCCGCTCCACCTCTTCCTGTACGCGCCGCTGGTTCAGCGCCAGGGCCTGGGCGCGCCAGCCGTTCGCCACGGCGCCGGTGAGCGGCGCTAGGGCCAGGGCCAGCACCGCCATGGCCACGATGGTCTCCAGCAGCGTGGCGCCCCGCATGTTCTACACCCCCTCCCGGGCGACGAGGAAGTCGAGGCGGGCGGGCGTGGCGGCGGCGGGCGCCTGGCCCGACCAGACCGCGGCGCAGGGCGCCCGCGTGACGGCGATCTCCACCCTGGCCGTGCCGTCCCAGCCGGCAGGCGTCGCCGTGACGCGGCGGCAGACGTTGTAACCCCGGGCGCGGCCCTCGGTGGCCCCGGAGGCGGCGAAGGCGGCGAAGTCGGCTGCCGCCTCGCTCTTGGCCTGCTCCGTCGCCTGTTGCGCCAGGGCGGCGGCGCGCAGGTAGTCGCCGGCGGCGGCGATGGAGCGCAGGGCGTTCCCCATGGGAAGTACAGCCACCACGATCAGGGCCATCGCCACGAGGACCTCCAGGAGCGCGGCGCCCCTGCCCGACTGGTGGCGCCGGGAGGCGCCTCTCATCGGTACCATCCGGGTTCCGCCACCGCACCCGACCCGCCCAGGTCATAGGCCACGCTGCAGGTGGCCCCGCCTCGGCCGCCCTGCTTCCCCTTGCCTCTACCGCCCTGCTTTCCCTTGTCTTTACCGCCTCCGCCGCCACCGCCGCCCTGGCACTCCAGGGCGCAGGCCACGACGGAGCCTCTGATCCTGGCGTTCGCCGATACCTGGACGGTTGCCGCGGCAGCGTAAATGCCGCCGTAAAGGGAGGCAGCGCCGAACGAGACAGTGCCTGGCGTGCGCGCGTCGCGGGCGGCGAGGCTGAGGACCACGTTGGGCGGGCCGCCGCTGCCCAGCGCGGCGTCGGCCGCCACCACGATGCGCGACCCTCCGCGGACGACGATGTCCACCGGTTGCGTGTATCCCGGCGCAAGGGTGTTTTCCAGGCGCGCCCCGTTCATGAATTCGGCGTTGCCGCCGATATAGAACGTGGCCGGACCGGCCGCCTGGATGACGGAATTGGGCTGGGCGGTCAGGCCCCCGCCCACGAAGAAGGTCACGCCGGGTCCGATGCGGAGGAGGGCCCCGCTCTGGACCCGCAGGTTCCCGGCGACGTAAACGGTGGCCGGGCCGGCGACGGCGAAGGTGCTGGTGACCACGAGGTTGCCGGACTTGCGGAACACCCCCGGGCCGGCGCTGGTGGCGCCCAAGGGGGCGGCCTCCGGCGGGGGCGATGCCTCGGCGGCGGCGGGAAAGGCGAGGGCGGAACGGCAGGCCCCGGTCACGAAGCCGTCGGGGTGGCCCTGGGGCAGGGAGTCCTCGAAGTAGGCGGCCGGAAGGCCGGTGAGCCGGAAGCGCGTGGCGGCACGGCGGGAGGAGCCGCCGGCCAGGCCGTCCGCGACGGCGTCGACGGCGCGCAGGTGCGTGCCGGGGTAGGACAGCGCCACGCGGTAGGACGCCGGGCCGGAGAAGAGCCAGCCGGGGCTTGACAGCGACGGCGGGCGCTCGCCGTTCCGGAGGGCGTGGAGGGCGTGGTTCAGGCCCGATTCGGCGGCGTAAAGGGCGGCGGTGCGATCGCGCGCCATGCGGGCCGATTTGAGGCCGTCGGCGGCGACGCGCGCGGCCGCGGCCGCCAGCACCGACAACGTGGCGGTGGCCGCGAGGGCCAGGAGCAGGGCGCGCCCGGCGGAGTCGCGCACCATGGCGGCGGGCCCGCGAGAGGCGGCGATAAGGCGACGCCTGGGAAGCAATAAGACACCCCCTACCGGTCGGGTCATCTTTTCGACCGCGGGACGGGCAAGTCCTCCTGGGGACCGGGCAGGGCGGCACGGGGCGGGATGGTGCGGGAACATGGGACTTTTCGGTGCCCAAGGTGCCTTCGCCGGCGTGGACGTCGGGTCGGCCGGGGTCAAGGTGGTCGCAGCGCGGCCGGGGCCGCCTCCGCGGGTTTTCGCCGCGGCAGCCGTTCCCCTCGCGCCGGGGGCGGTGGCCGATGGGATCGTCGTCGACCCGGGGGCGGTGGCAGAGCCTCTGCGGTCCGCGGTGCGCCGAGGGCGCGCTGTCACCGCCGTCGGGGTCCAGCAGGCGGTGGTGCGGCTGCTGCGCTTCCCCAGGATGTCGGAACGGGAACTGGACGGCGCGCTGCAGTGGGAGGCGGAGAAGTTCATCCCCTGGACGGGTGAGACCTGTCTGGACCGGGTGATATTGCCGTCTGCCAGCGGGGACGAGATGGAGGTCTTGCTAGTGGCGGCGCAGCGGCGCGCGGTGGATGCGCTGGTGGCGGCGTTCCGCGGCGCGGGCGCCCGCCTGGCGGCCGTCGACCTGGAGGCTCTGGCGGCGCAGCGCGCCCTGGTGGCGCTGGGGCTCGTGCCGGACCCCGACGCGGGCGTATTCGCCCTGGTCGATCTGGGCGAGGCGGCGACGCGGGTGGTCATCTTTTCGCGGGGGGTCCCCGTAGTCGCGCGGGCGATCAGCCTCGGGGGCGGGGAGTTCACGCGGGCCGTGGCGGCGGCGCTCGATGCCCCCGAGGTCGAGGCGGAGGAGATGAAGCGGCGCTGGGGGGTCACCGAGGACTCTCCCGCGTTCGCAGCGGTCCGGCCATTGGCGGAGCGCCTGGCGAGCGAGATCTGGCGTTCCCTGGAGTTCTTCCTGTTGCTCAATTCCTCCGTGGACCTCGAGAAGGTCTTCCTGATCGGCGGTAATGCCTTGCAGCCGGGCATGCCGGCACTGCTGGAGGAATACCTGTCGCGGCGGCTGGCGGAGCGCTTCGGACGCGGGGCGCGAGAGGGCGTGGTGCATCCCGTCGACCCCGCCGCCCTGCTGGGGCGCGCGGGCCAGGAAGCTGGCATTCAGCTCGACGCCCGTTTCGTCGTCTCCCTGGGACTGGCGCTGTGGAGAGGGAAGTAGGCCATGATGCGCGGGATCAACCTCTTGCCGCAAGAATACCGGACCTCTGGGCGGCGGCGCCTGGTGGCGGCAGCGCGCCTCCTCGGCGCCGCGGTCGTCGTGGGGGCGGCCGTCGCGGTGCCCGCGCTCCTCTACCGGCAGAACCGGGCTTACGAAGCGCGGCTGGCGGCGGTCGCGGGCCGAGCGGGCACGGCCGATCTGGAGCGCGTCGCGGGGATGCTGAGGCGGTTGCGGCAACTGGAGGAGAGCGCCAGGCGCAAGGAGGCGGCCGTGGCGGCGGGGCGGGGCACGGCGGCCCTCCTGGCGGCGCTGGAGGCGGTGGAACGGTCTGCGGCGCGGGTCACGGTGGACCGGCTGGCGGTGGACGAGCTG
>JBBITQ010000123.1:529-4691 GCA_037440685.1 Clostridiales bacterium | reverse complement strand
GCTTCCTCGGGGCGACCGCGGGCCGCTTCCAGGGCAGCCTGGAAGTCCCGCGGCCGGCGCTTGCCGGCACGGAAGGGGATGCCCAGGTTGTGCAGCGTTTCGGCCAGGCCCTCCACCTTCTCGGCCTCCGGCTCCTCGTGGATCCGGTACAAACAGGGGATCTGCCTCCGGGCGCAATGGGCCGCCACGGTCTCGTTGGCCGCCAGCATGAACTCCTCGATGAGGTCGTGAGCCAGGTTGCGTTCCGCCCGCTTGACTTCCAGAGGCCGGCCCGACGCGTCGAGAATCACCTTGGGTTCCGGCAGGTCCAGGGCGATGCTCCCGCGCCGCATCCGCCGTTCCCGCAGGACCGACGCCAGCTTCTTCATCTCCGCCAGCACACCGGGGAGGGCCGCCTCCTCCTCCGGGCTGGCCGCCATGACCACGGCCGGCAGGGAGGCGTCGAGCGGCCGTGCCCCATCCCCCGCGAGCGACCGCCACACGGCCGTGTATGTCAGCCGCGCCCTGCTCCTGATCACGCTGGCGGCGAACTCGTACCGCATCCGGCGGCCCCGGGCGTCGAAGTCCATGAACACCGACAGGGTCAGGCGGTCCGCGCCCGGGTTGAGGCTGCAGATGCCGTTCGAGAGCCGGGGTGGCAGCATGGGCACCACCCGGTCCACCAGGTAGACGCTGGTGCCGCGTTCCCTGGCCTCCCGGTCCAGGGCGCTCCCTTCCGGCACGTAATGGGCGACATCCGCGATGTGAACCCCGAGCCGCCAGCGCGCGCCATCCGGGCCGTCCACCGTCTCAAGGGAGACGGCGTCATCCAGGTCCCGGGCGTCCTCGCCGTCGATGGTAACCACCAACCGATCCCGCAGGTCGAGGCGCCCTTCAAGATCCTCCGGCAAGACCTCCAAGGGCACACCCTCGGCCTGGCGCTCCACCTCCTCCGGAAAACGGGTGGGCAGGCCGTAGCGGTACATGACCGCCAGGATGTCCACGCCGGGCGCCCCGTCCCGCCCCAGCCGTTCCACCACCCGCCCCTCCGGCGCCCGCCGTGGCTCGGGCCACCGCGTGATCTCCACGACCACCTTGTCGCCGCTCCGCGCCCCGCCCAGCGCGCCGGCCGGCACCACCACCGCGTAGGGAATGCGCCGTTCGTCGGGGACCATGAACCCCAGCCCCCCCTCCCGATCCAGCGTGCCCACGATGCGCTGGTTGGCCCGGGCGAGGACGCGGATCACCTCCCCCTCCAGGCTGCGCCCGCCCACCGGCCGGCCGCTTTTCCTGGCTACCACCCGGTCTCCGTGCAGCGCGCCGCCCATGGCGTCCGGCGCGATGAAGATATGCTCGGCGCCGGGCTGCAGAGGCACCACGAAGCCGAACCCGCGCTCGTGGCCGTGGAACGTGCCCACCACCAGGTTCATGCGCTCGGGTATGCCGTAGCGCCCGTGACGGGTGCGCACGATCGTCCCCTCTGTTTCCAGTTCGTTCAGAAGGGCATGGAAGGGCGCCTCATCGGCACGCGGCACCCCCAACGCCGCCATGATCTCCGCCGCCTCCATGGGGCGGAAGGCCTTCTGGCGCATGAAAGCGATGAGTTGCTCGCGGCTGACCACGGAGCGCCTCCCCCGCCAACGGCAAAAAAATGAGTGCCGCTTCCCGGCACTCCCCAGTATAGCCCAAAGGTGTGCGACTCTCCCGCTCTCACCGTTCCAAGGCGGCGATGACCAGGCCGATCACCAGGAAACCCGCTGCCAGGACTATCGTGACCCGGGACAGGAAGTCGTCAAGCCCCTTCTTCTTGCCGAAGATCGTCTCCGCGCCGCCGGCGATGGCTCCTGAAAGCCCGGCACTGCGGCCGGACTGGAGGATGACGACCGCGATCAGGGCGATGGAGAAGAGCACCATGAGGACGGTCAAGAACGTCACCATTTTCAATACCTCCCGCTTTGGCCTGCGCTGGCCAAGTCATTGTACAACGCCTTCGCGCGGCGGCTCAAGCACCTCTGCGCCGGCTGCGGCTGGCCGAACCCGCTTGACCGCGCACCCGATCCCCCGCAGCCGGAATGGGCTCACGACCGCCTCCAGGGCCGCCACCCGTTCCTCTTCCGGGCTGTCCGGCGCCAGGAAGACGAGCACCGTGGAACCGGACCCGGAAAGGCAGGCCCCGAGAAGCCCGGACCGCCGCGCCGCCCGCAGCGCCTCCTCAAGCCCTGGCAGGAGGGCCGCCCGGTATGGCTGGTGCACCCTGTCGTCCAGCGCCACGGTCAGCAGGTCCAGGCGGCCTTCTCGCAGCGCCGCCACCAGCAGGCAGGCCCGCTGGATGTTGAATACCGCATCCCGGCGTGCCACCGCGTCGGGCAACACGCGCCGCGCCTCCGCAGTGCTCATGGGCCGGTCAGGGATCACCACGGCCAGCTCCAGGCCCGGAGGTGGGTCGAACCGGATGCACACCGGCGCGCCGGGGCCGAAGCCCTCGCCCGAGACGGCCACCGTGAGGCCTCCGAACAGAGCAGGGGCGACATTGTCGGGATGCCCCTCCATCTCGGTGGCCAAACGGAAAAGGGCATCGCGATCCAGAGGGGAACCGACCAGGGCATTCGCCGCCACCAGCCCGCCGACGATGGCTGCGGCACTGGAGCCCAGCCCTCGGGACAGGGGCACCGCGTTCTCCAGCCGCACCGCCAAGCCGGGGGGACGCCGCCCCACGGCCGCGAACAGCCGCTCCGCCGCCACCACCACCAGGTTGTCCGGCCCGGCGGACAGCGCCTGGGCCCCTTCACCGCGGATCACCACCTCCAGGCCGGCCGGGCGCTCCTCCAATTCCACGACGTTGTGTAGGTCCAGCGCCAGTCCCAGGCAATCGAACCCCGGCCCCAGGTTGGCGGAGGAGGCCGGAACGCGCACCCTCGGCAAACGCGAACACCCCTATACGCCCGCAGGTGCCCCCTGTAGGACGCCCTCGATGGCCTCCAGGCTGGCGGGCAGAATCAGCGGTTCCGCACCCTTCCTCATGGCGGTATCAGGGTCCTTCAGCCCGTTTCCGGTCAACACGCACACGACCGTCGCGCCGGCGGGGAAATAGCCTTCTCTGGCCAGCTTGATCACGCCGGCTACGGCGGCGGCCGAAGCCGGCTCCGCGAACACACCTTCCTTCTCGGCCAGGATCCAGTAGGCCTGGAGGATTTCCTCGTCCGTCACCGCCGCGAAGAGGCCGCCCGATTCGTTGACCGCCTCTCGGGCGGGCTCCTCGTTGACGGGCCTGCCGATGCGGATGGCCGTGGCGATCGTCTCCGGTCGCTCGACGGGCCGCCCGTGCACCATCGGGGCCGCGCCCGCCGCCTGAAATCCCAGCATGCGCGGCCGCCGCGTCGCCCTGCCGAGCCGCGCCCACTCCCGGAAGCCCTTCCAATAGGCGCTGATGTTGCCCGCGTTCCCGACGGGGATGGCGAGGAAATCAGGAGCATCACCCAGATCGCGGCAGATCTCGAAAGCGGCCGTCTTTTGCCCCTCCAACCGGTACGGGTTGACGGAATTGACCAGGCAGATCTCCGGGCTCTTCTCGGCCAGAGCGCGCACGATGGCCAGAGCCTGATCGAAGTTCCCTTCCACCGCCACCACGCGGGCACCGTACACGACAGCCTGCGCCAACTTCCCCAGGGCCACCTTCCCGTGGGGGATGAGCACGGCGCACTCCAGGCCGGCACGCGCCGCGTAAGCGGCGGCCGACGCCGACGTGTTGCCCGTGGAGGCACAGATGACTTGCCGCGCGCCCTCTTCCGCCGCCTTGGCGACCGCCAGCACCATGCCCCTGTCCTTGAAGGAACCCGTGGGATTCAAGCCTTCATATTTGAGATAGACGCGCACCGCCCCGCCCAGCCAGCGAGACAGGTTCGACGCCTCGATGAGCGGCGTGTTCCCCTCATTGAGGGAGATAAGAGGCGTCCGATCGGTGAGGGGGAGATGATCGCCAAACTCCCTGAGCAACCCGCGCCAACCCAGAACAGATCACTCCTCGAATGCCGCTTCTACTATAGCCGACAGGTCGCGTTCCCCACAACCCCTCGGCCGCGGCGCCAGCATCCAGCACAGCCTCAATCGACCACCGCGAAGGTCAGCTCGCCCTCCGCCGCCAGCTCTGACCCGACCCAGGCCTTGGCCGCCACCTTCCCGACCT
>JBBITQ010000123.1:0-508 GCA_037440685.1 Clostridiales bacterium | reverse complement strand
CACCTCCACCTCCAGGCGCAGTTGGTCTCCGGGCACCACCTGACGCCGGAACCGCGCTCCGTCGATCCCCCCGAAGAGGCCCATCTTGCCGCGGAACTCCTCGAGCGAAAGGATGGCCAGGGCACCCACCTGGGCCAGGGCTTCCAGGATCAGCACCCCGGGCATGATCGGCCGGCCCGGGAAGTGCCCCTGGAAAAACGGCTCGTTCACGGTGACATTCTTAAGCCCCACTGCCCGGCGCCCCGGCTCTAATTCCAGCACGCGATCCACCAGCAGAAAGGGGTAGCGGTGGGGTAGAAGGCGCTGTATTTGGGTGATGTCCATTTCCGTCCCCCCCGTATCTCACCAATGCTCACCCTTCTTCGACAAGACACCCCGAGGCTCCTACCAGCCAAATGGTAACGTTCAACAGAAATGGCTGAGAAAACGAAAAAGTAAATGCGATGGAACTGCGGCCGAACTTGCCCCGGTTCAGTGGACACCTCAAGGCTTGGGGTTAGATCATGAT
>JBBITQ010000122.1:0-4730 GCA_037440685.1 Clostridiales bacterium | reverse complement strand
CTCACCCGGTATATCAGGCGCGGGGGCAAGGTCTGGATCAAGATCTTTCCCGACAAGCCCTACACGAAGAAGCCGGCCGAGACCCGCATGGGGAGCGGGAAGGGCGCGCCGGAGTATTGGGTCGCTGTGGTGAAGCCGGGGCGCATCCTGTTCGAGCTCGCCGGGGTTCCGGAGGAGGTCGCGCGGGAGGCCATGCGGCTGGCCGGGCACAAGCTCCCGATCAAGACGAAGTTCGTCAAGCGCGAAGAGGCTGGGGCGGTCGCGCCGGCGGCGGAGGCAACGGGTGGTGAAGCCGGTGAAGGCTAAGGAACTGGCCAATCTGGCGGATGAGGAGCTCGAGAGGAAGCTGCGCGAGCTTGAGGAGGAGCTTTTCAACCTGAGGTTCCAGAAGGCGGCCGGGCAGCTAGAGAAGCCCATGCGCCTGCGGGAGATCCGGAAGGACATCGCCCGCATCAAGACGATCCAGCGCCAGCGGGAGCTGGCTGCCGCGGGCAGGCGCTCTTAGGAGGGGAGGGTGGCAGGATGGAAGAGCGGGGGAAGCGGAAGGAGCTCATCGGCACCGTGGTGAGCGACAAGATGGACAAGACCGTGGTCGTCGCCGTGGAGACGGTGCGCGCCCATCCGCTATACGGCAAGCGGATGAAGCGGACCCGCAAGTTCAAGGCCCATGACGAGGCCAACGAGTGCCGGGTGGGCGATCGAGTGCGGATCATGGAGACGAGGCCACTCTCCAAGGAGAAGCGCTGGCGGGTGCTGGAGATCGTCGAGAGGGCCCGGTAAGGAGGGGCGGCGGGATGATCCAGGTGCAGACGAGGCTCAATGTAGCGGACAACACCGGCGCCAGAGAGCTGATGGTCATCCGCGTGCTCGGCGCCTCCAAGAAGCGTTATGCCAACATCGGCGATGTGGTCGTCTGCTCGGTCAAGGATGCGGCCCCGGGTGGCATGGTGAAGAAGGGCGACGTGGTGCGCGCGGTAATCGTGCGCTCCCGGCACGGGCTTCACCGGGAGGACGGGTCGCGGATCAGGTTCGACGACAACGCCGCCGTCATCTTGCGCGACGAGAAGGAGCCACGGGGGACGCGTATCTTCGGCCCTGTCGCCCGGGAGCTCCGGGAGAAGGAGTTCATGCGCATCATCTCCCTGGCTCCCGAGGTCCTGTAGGGGGTTGCTGGCATGTCGAGGCCAAAGGTGCATGTGAGGACCGGCGATACAGTGATGGTTATCGCCGGGAAGGACAAGGGCAAGACGGGAAAGGTGATCCGCGTCATCCCCGCCGAGAACCGGGTCGTGGTCGAGGGCGTGAACATCGTCAAGCGGCACACGCGCCCCACACCTCAGGTGATGCAGGGCGGCATCCAGGAGAAGGCTGCGCCCATCCACGCGTCCAACGTGATGCTCGTCTGCCGTAGTTGCGGGCGCGCCACGCGCATCGGGAAGAAATGGCTTGAGGACGGGAGCAAGGTGCGGGTGTGCCGCAAGTGCGGCGAGGTGATCGACCGGTGACGGACCGGGGGGGTGCTAGCGTGTCGGCGCTGCAGGAGCGTTACAGGAAAGAGGTCGTTCCGGCGCTGCAGAAGCGCTTCGGCTACAAGAACGTCATGGAAGTGCCCAGGATCGAGAAGGTCGTCATCAATATGGGGGTCGGCGAGGCGACGCAGAACCCGAAGGCCCTCGATGCCGCCGTGAACGACCTGGCCGCCATCACCGGCCAGCGGCCGGCCGTCACTAGGGCCAAGAAGTCCGTGGCGGCGTTCAAGGTGCGTGCCGGCATGCCCATCGGGGCGCGGGTCACGCTGCGCGGGCGGCGCATGTACGACTTCCTGGAGAGGCTGTTCATGCTGGCCCTGCCGCGCGTGCGCGATTTCCGGGGCGTGTCGCCCAACTCCTTCGACGGCCGGGGGAATTACAGCCTGGGGCTGCGCGAGCAGCTCGTGTTCCCGGAGATCGACTATGACAAGGTCGACAAGATTCGGGGCATGGACATCACCATCGTTACTACCGCCAAGAGCGACGACGAAGCCCGGGAACTGTTGCGCCTGATGGGGATGCCTTTCCGCGGACAGGCCGCTGCGGCCCGGTCGGAGGCCTCGGCGTGAGGCTCGGGTAGCGGAGCTTGGGGGAGGAGGATGATTGAATGGCCCGCAAGGCGATGATCGAGAAGGCGAAGCGGGAGCCCGCCTTTGCGGTGCGGCGGCGCAACCGTTGCCAGCGTTGCGGCCGCCCGCGCGGATACATGAGGAAGTTCGCGCTCTGCCGCCTGTGCTTCCGGCAGCTCGCTCACCTGGGGCAGATACCGGGGATTCGCAAGGCGAGCTGGTAGCGGCCAGATGCGACCGAGGCGGAAGGGGGGACTAAAGTGAGCATGACCGATCCCATCGCGGATATGCTGACGCGTATCCGCAACGCGAACATCGTGTATCGCGATCAGGTGGAGGTCCCTGGCTCCAAGCTCAAGCGGGCCATCGCCGAGATCCTCAAGGAGGAGGGCTTCATCAGGGACTACCAGTGGGTCGACGATGGCAAACAGGGCGTCATCCGCCTGTTCCTGAAATACGGCCCGAATCGGACCCGGGTGATCAGCGGGATAGTGCGGGTGTCCAAGCCCGGGCGCCGGGTTTACGTGGGGAAGAACCGGGTGCCGCGGGTCCGGAACGGGCTCGGGATCGCGATCTTGTCGACACCCCGGGGCCTGATGGTCGACCGCAAGGCCAGGCAGGCCGGTGTGGGCGGCGAGGTCCTCTGCTACGTGTGGTGATGCCGTTATTTACTTGGGGATGCCCGCAAAAGGGGGTGTCATCCTGTGTCACGGATAGGCAAGCAACCGATTGCCATTCCCAGCGGGGTGCAGGTGACCATCGCCGAAGGCGCCGTGCGTGTGAAGGGGCCGAAAGGAGAGCTCTCATACACCTTGCCGGAACCCATCACCGCGGCGATGCAGGACGGGACCATCGTCCTGACGCGGCGGGATGACGAGCGCCAGACGCGGGCGCTGCACGGGCTGGCCAGGAGTTTGGTGGCGAACATGGTGCGAGGGGTGTCGGCCGGCTACGAGCGCACCCTCGAGTTGCACGGCACCGGATATCGCGCCGCCAAGTCGGGGCGCAACGTGGTCCTGACCGTCGGCTACTCCCATCCGGTGGAGATCGCTCCGCCGCCCGGCATCGAGCTCGACGTCCCGAACGCGACCACCGTCGTGGTGAAGGGCGCCGACAAGCAGCTCGTGGGGCAGGTGGCTGCCAACATACGGGCGGTGCGGGAGCCGGAGCCCTACCTGGGCAAGGGCATCCGCTATGCCGGCGAGCGCGTCCGGCGTAAGGTGGGCAAGGCCGGCAAGAAGTAGCCTTCCTGCCGCGTGGGAAGGGGGTAGAGGTCATGGAGCGCAGAGAAGACAGGAGGAAGAGGCGCCACCTGAGGGTGCGCAAGCGCGTGTTTGGCACGGCGGAGCGCCCGCGCCTCAACGTCTTCCGCAGCAGCAAGCACATGTACGCGCAGCTGATCATCGACGAGACGGGGAACACGGTGGCGGCGGCTTCCACGCTCGATCCCGAGCTGCGCGATGCCCTGAAGGGGGCCACCAAGGTCGAGGCGGCCCGCAGGGTCGGCGAACTGATCGGCCGTCGTGCCCTGGCGAAGGGTTTCACGAAGGCCGTGTTCGACCGGGGCGGTTACATGTACCATGGGCGCGTGGCCGCCGTGGCCGAAGGTGCCCGTTCCGCCGGGCTCGATTTCTGATTCCAGTCTTGGCCCAGGCGCAGGGGCGAAGGGGGTGCAGGAGTGGCGAGGCGCACGCTGGAGGCAGAAGAGAACCAGTTCGAGGAGAAGGTCGTCGCCATCAACCGGGTGGCCAAGACGGTCAAGGGTGGCCGCCGGTTCAACTTCAGCGCCCTGGTGGTGGTAGGTGACCGTCAGGGGCGCGTCGGTGTGGGGCTCGGAAAGGCCGCGGAGGTGCCCGACGCCATCCGCAAGGGGATCCAGGAGGCGAAGAAGAACCTCCTCGAGGTGCCGATGGTGGGGACGACTATCCCGCACGAGGTCATAGGGCACTTCGGGCCGGGCGAGGTGCTGTTGCGTCCGGCGTCCGCCGGTACGGGCATCATCGCCGGGGGATCGGTCCGGGCGGTGGTGGAACTGGCGGGCATCCGGGACATCCTGACCAAGTCGCTGGGGTCGTCCAATCCGATCAACGTGGTTTACGCCACCATGGAGGCGTTGAAGGCCCTGAAGCCGGCGGAGACGGTGGCCAGGTTGCGGGGCAAGGCTGGTGAAGAGTTGGTAGTGGGCTAGGAGGGCTGAAGCTTGGCAGGCCTGCATGAACTGAGGGGTGCACCGAGAAAGAGGCGCAAGAGGGTCGGGCGCGGGCCGGGGTCCGGCCACGGCAAGACCTCCACGCGCGGGCACAAGGGGCAGAAGGCGCGGTCTGGGGGTGCCAAGGGGCCGGGTTTCGAGGGCGGCCAGATGCCCCTGCTGCGGCGGTTGCCGCGGCGCGGGTTCAACAACGCCCGGTTCCGGCGCGAGCTGGCCGTGGTCAACGTCGGGGCCCTCAACGTGTTTGAAGACGGCACGGAGGTGACGCCCGAGGTCCTCCTGTCCCGGCGCATCGTGCGCAAGCTGGGGGACGGGGTGAAGATCCTCGGGGACGGCAAGCTGGAGAAGCGGCTGGTGGTCAAGGCCCATCCTTTGCTGGTGATGCATTAATGGGCATAATAACCGTGCATCCTATATTAAGTA
>JBBITQ010000121.1:297-4731 GCA_037440685.1 Clostridiales bacterium | reverse complement strand
AAGAGCACGGTGGCGCGGCAGGCGGCCCTGGCGGTGATCATGGCCCAGATGGGCAGCTTCGTGCCGGCGGACTCGTGCCGCATCGGCCTGGTCGACCGCGTCTTCACGCGCATCGGGGCCGGGGACGACCTGTTCGGGGGCCAGAGCACGTTCATGGTCGAGATGAGCGAGGTGGCCAACATCCTCCGCAACGCCACGGCCAGGAGCCTGGTGATCCTGGACGAGGTGGGCCGCGGCACCAGCACGTGCGATGGCCTCTCCATCGCCTGGGCGGTGAGCGAGCACCTGCACGACCGTGTCAGGGCCCGCACCATCTTCACCACCCACTACCACGAGCTCACGGCCCTGGAGGAACTGCTACCGGGGGCGAAAAACTACACGGTGGTGGTGCGGGAACAGGGTGAGGACGTGATCTTCCTGCACCGGGTGGTGCGTGGCGGTTCGGACCGCAGCTACGGGATCCAGGTGGCGCGCCTTGCCGGGCTGCCGCGGGAGGTGCTGCGCCGCGCGATGGAGGTGCTCCGGGAGCTGGAGCAGGCGGAGGAGGTGCGGGCGGCGCGGCAGTTGGCGGCGGGGCGCTCCGGCGTCGGCGGAGACGGCACGGCGGGCGGGGCCGGCGTTGCGGGGCATGACGGTCCCTCGGGCGCGGCATCTGGGAGGGCCGCGCCGGCGGCGCAACTCAGCCTCCTGCCCGAGCCGCACCAGCAGGAGGCGCTGCGCCGGCTGCTGGGACTGAACATCCTGGAGATGACGCCGCTGGAGGCGCTCAATCAGCTTCATGCACTACAGACGCTGGCCCGCGGCGGCTGAGTGCCGCGGGATTCGGGAGCGGGTGGCGTGGCGCGGAGGATCCGCCTTCTGGACGAAGGAACCGTCAACAAGATCGCGGCGGGGGAGGTCGTGGAACGGCCGGCCTCGGTGGTCAAGGAACTGGTCGAGAACGCCCTCGACGCGGGCGCGGGCCGCATCGAGGTCGACCTCCGAGGCGGGGGGATCGAGCAGGTGGTGGTGGCCGACGACGGCTGCGGCATGTCGCCGGAGGACGCCAGCCTGGCCGTGCAGCGGCACGCCACCAGCAAGATAGCGTCCGCCCTCGATCTGGAGTCGGTGGCCACGCTGGGGTTCCGCGGCGAGGCGCTGGCGGCGATCGCGGCCGTGAGCCGTCTGGAGCTGGTGACGCGGGAGGCCGGGGCGCTGGCCGGCACGAGGCTGGTGGTGCGGGGCGGCCGCGTCGAGGAGAGCGGGGAGACGGGTTGTCCCGCCGGGACGCGGGTGACGGTGTCGGAGCTGTATTACAACACGCCCGCCCGGCGCAAGCACTTGAAGAGCGCGGCGGTGGAGCTGGACCGCTGCGGGGCCGTCCTCACGGCGCTCGCCCTCGCCCGCCCCGAGGTCGCGTTCCGGGCGCGGCACAACGGGCGCGAGTTCCTGAGCACCGGGGGCCAGGGAGACATGCGGGCCACCATCCTCAGCCTCTACGGGGCGGAGTTGGCGCAGCAACTGCTGCCCGTCGCCGGGCGGGCGGGAGGGGCGTCGCTCTCAGGTTACGTGGCGCCGCCGGCGCTGGCGCGGGGGAGCAGGAACCACCAGTACTTCATCGTGAACGGCCGGAGCGTCACGGGCTATCCCATGGCGCAAGCGCTGGAGGAGGCCTTCCGGGGCCTTCTGCCCCTTCACCGCTTTCCCGTGGCCTTCCTGGTGCTCACGGTCGACCCGCGGCGGGTGGACGTCAACGTGCACCCGGCGAAGCTCCGGGTGCGCTTCCAGGACGACGGCGCCATCTGGCGGCTGGTGCACGACGCCGTCCGGGCGGCCTTGAACCGGGCGCCACTCGTGCCGGCGGCGCGCCTGGGCGGAGGCGGTGACGGCGGCCAGGCCGGGGCAGGCAGCCCATGGCAGGAGGCGGTGGTGCGCGAGGCCGCGGCCGCCTCGCAGGGGTATGGGGGTGCCGGGCCCGCCGCACTGTATGCTCCGCTGGTTGCGCCGGAGGCGGCCGGGCTTCTGGCGGGGGGAGGGGAGCCGGCCGGGGGCCGGCTTGGAGGGGAGCGAGGGGGGCGTTGGCCGGCCCTGCGGCCGCTCGGGCAGATCGCGGCCACCTACATCGTGGCCGAGGGGGAGCGGGGGTTGTACCTCATCGACCAGCACGCCGCCCACGAGCGCCTCAATTACGAGCGGTTCCTGCGCCTGTTGGCCTCGGGGGAGGGGGCGGGACAAGCCCTGGCGGTGCCGCAGGTGCTGAGCCTGCGGCCGGCGGAGATGGCCACGTGGGAGGCGCACCGGGAGGAGCTGGCGCGCCTGGGCTTCCGGGCCGAGCCCTTCGGACCCGGCTCCCTCCTCCTGCGCGAGGTGCCGTTGCTCTGGACGGGGGCGGCACCCGGGCAGGCCTTCCTGATGTTGCTGGACCGGCTGGCGGCCGGTGCCGGCGGGCGTGAGGCGGCGCTGGAGGTGCTGGAGCGCGTGGCGGCCGTATCCTGCAAGGCGGCGGTGAAGGCCCGCGACCCCCTGACCCTGGCGGAGGTTGACCGGCTCCTGGCGGAGATGGCGCGGGCGGAAGACCCGTTCACGTGCCCGCACGGGAGGCCAACCATCGTGGAGGTATCGCACGCTGAACTGGAACGGCTCTTCAAGCGCGCCTGACGGCGCGGTGGGGGGCGCCGCGCCCCGCCGGCCGCCTCTCCTCGTCGTCCTGGGGCCGACGGCGGTGGGGAAGACGCGCCTGGCCCTGGCCCTGGCGCGCCGGCTGGACGGCGAGATCATATCGGCCGATTCCGCCCAGGTCTACCGGTACATGGACATAGGCACGGACAAGCCCGACCCGGCGGTGCGAGCCGAGATCCCCCATCACCTGGTCGACATCCGGGACCCCGACGAGGGGTTCAACGTCGCCGACTTTCAGCGCCTGGCCGGCGAGGCGATCGCGGCGATAGCGGGGCGCGGGCGCCTGCCCATCATGGCGGGCGGCACCGGGCTCTACATCCGGGCGGTCGTCCGGGGCTACGTCTTCCCCGCGGAAGGGGGAGATCCGGAGGTGAGGCGGCGGCTCGAGGAAGAGGCCGCCAGCGCCGGCACGGAGGCGCTCTACCGGCGGCTGGCCGCGCTGGACCCCGAGGCGGCGCGCCGCATCGATCCCCGCAACGTGCGGCGCGTGATCCGGGCGCTGGAAGTGCTGATGCGCACAGGTGTGCCCATGAGCCGCTGGCAGGCGCTGACGGGCGGGGCCGGTCCGTACGACGCCCTCCTGATCGGGCTGACGCGCGAGCGGTCGGAGCTCTACCGGCGCATCGACGCGCGCGTGGACGACCAGATCCGGCGCGGGCTGGTGGACGAGGTGCGCGCGCTCCTGGCGCGCGGGTATGCGCCGGAGCTGCCGGCCCTGCAGGCTCTCGGGTACAAGGAGGTGATCGGCTACCTGCAAGGCAGGCTGTCTTACGAAGAGATGGTGGCGGTGCTGAAGCGCAATACCCGCCGCTACGCCAAGCGCCAGTGGACCTGGTTCCGGCGCGAGGAGGGGGTGTGCTGGTTCAACCTGTCGGAGCGGTCTGAGGCAGAGGTGGAGTCCGCTGTGGCCCGCCTGGCGGCGGACCGCTGGCCGCCGCCCCGGTGAGAGCCTCTTCGGCTGCGCGCGCCAGACCGACGGCGCGGGTGGCGTCCGCGAGGGAGGCCGCCGGGCGCCGGGATGGATCGGAAACGGCCGCCAGGAGCTCCGCGAAGCCCTGGCGCACCGCCTCGCGGTAGGCGTCCTCCTCGGCGGCGGCGAGTTCGAGCCGCATGCGGAGGCGTTTCGCGGCGTGGAAGGTCTGGCCTCGCGCTGCGAATGCTGTCTCCGCGAGGGAGGTTTCGCGGCGCGCGGCGACCCGGGCACCGGGCAGGTCGGATAGGGCTGCCTCAGCTTCTGGGGTGACGAGGGCATCCACCTCCAGAGCGGTCGGCGTCCAGCCATATACCGTGAGATACCCGCGGCCTAGGGTCAGGCGGAGGTGGGCCGTACCCATCCCCGCCGGGCGCGTGAAGGCGTGGTAATAGGTGACGAGGGAGCCGTCACCCTCGTTACCATGCACCGCCGCCACCAGCACGCGGTCCGGCGCCAGGTGGGCGCCGCGGGGATTGGGTAGGGAGAGGGCGGTCACCAACCGGGCTGGCCCGGCCAGCCAGTGCATGAGGTCGAAGAAGTGGACCCCGTGCTCCACGAGGATTCCCCCGGATCGCGCCGGCGACCAGAACCAGTGGTCGGGCGGCAGGTCCCCGTGGGCGTTGTTCTCGAGGTGGGCCTGCTCGAGCGTCCCGAGTGCGCCGGAAGCGATGAGGCGGCGGACGAGGCGGTAGATGGGGCTCTGGCGCATCACGAAGTTCACGGCCGCCTGCACCCCGGCGGCTGCGGCCTCCCGGGCGAGGTCCTCGATCTCGGCGACGGTGAGGCCCCCCGGCTTCTCCAGG
>JBBITQ010000121.1:0-287 GCA_037440685.1 Clostridiales bacterium | reverse complement strand
AAGAGATGCTTGCGGGCCCGCACGGCCGCCCTGGCAATGGGGTGGTGGAGGTCGGGGGGTGTGGCCACGGCCACGACAGCGACGGCCGGATCCGCCACCAGGTCCTCCCATCGCGCGTATAGGCGCGGATCGGCGCGGCGGTGCTCCGTCCACGCCGCCCGGGCCGCCTGCAGGTTGGCCGGGTGCCTGCTGGCGAGGGACACGAGGTCCACCTCCGGGAGCGCCGCCAGGGACTGCAGCAGGAAGCGGGCGAACCTCCCGCACCCCACGCGCCCCAACCCCCCGCG
>JBBITQ010000120.1:0-4736 GCA_037440685.1 Clostridiales bacterium | reverse complement strand
GGTACACGGCACCTCCCGCTGCAACGCCAGGACTAGCGCGCGGTTGGCCAGCCCGATCCACCGGCCGACGGCGGAACGCGCACCGTCGGCCCCCACCACCACCGCGGCCTGCCCCCGCGTCAGCTCGCCCCGGCGGCGCACGAGGACTACGGCGCCCTCGCCCGCAACCCCCTCCAATCCCACGGCGCTGGCGCCAGACCAGACCTCGGCGCCCGCCGCCTCGGCCCGCGCCAGCAGGTGCCGGTCGAAGAGCGCGCGGTGCAAGAGGAACCCGGGGGCATCGAGGTGCTGCTCCTCCCAGGCGGCCTCCCCGCGCGCGCCGTTCACCCACCACCGGGTCCGCATCCCGGCCACGGCGGCCGCCACGGCTTCCCGCGGCACGGGGACATGGCGCCGGATGAGGCGCGGCACCCATTCCCCGCATTGCACCGGCTCGCCCGGCTGCGGCCGCCGGTCCACCACCAGAACCGCGACGCCCGCTTCAGCCGCCGCGCGCGCCGCCTCCGCCCCGGCGGGACCGCCACCCACCACCAGCACGTCACAGCGCCGCTCCTTCACGCCGGCGTCTCCTCCGCCTCAGCTGCCTGGGATCCGGCCGCCATTCCCGCCGACCGCGTCGCCGGCCCCGCGGGCCCGGCCACCCGGTCCAGCACGCGCTCCAGGAGATCGAGCCGCAAGTCGGTCTCCTTGTCGTAGACCCCGCGGTGGGCCTCCCCCTCTTCGCCCAGGTCATAGCACGTCACGTTGTCGATGTCGACGAGCACCCCGGGCAGGCCGATGCGCTCGAAGTCGGCCTGGTGCTTGGCGTAGAAGGGCTCGCAGCAACAGCCGACGAACGCCGCGACCCCGGCCGCCTTCAACTGCTCCAGCGTGCTCTCCAGGTGCTCGTAGTTGGTGATGGTGATGGGGCGCATGCCACGCTCCCGGGCCATGCGGTATGCCTCCCCCACCGTGCAGCCCCCGCACACGTCGCAGTGGTCGCGGTGCCGGTGTTCGCACCATGTCGGCTTGGCGCAGTACGGCAGGAGCAGGACCCCCGCCTCCGGCATCTCCCGGTACGGCCTCGCCACGGTGAAGACCTCGTTGACCTGGTCGGTCGGGATCCCGCAAGCCTCGTGGTCCAGCTTGCGCACCGCCTGCAGCAGCGCCTGGTGGAAGTCCGCCACCTCCACGCCCGGGATCGCCCACTCGCGCGCGGCGAAGAAGCCCTCCAGCAGCGCGCCCAGCGCCGCCTCGTCGATGGGCGCGTTCTTCAGCGCCGCCTCCAGGTCGTAAACCAACCGCTGGGGGTAGGCGAAGAAGTCCCCCGTGATGAACGCCTGCTGGATGATGCCGCGCCTGGCATCGGCCTTCAGCACCACGCGGATCAGGCCGCCGGGGGCCTTGTGGGCGGCAGTCAGGTAGTGCTGCTCATCCGGGGGCCGCCGCACGGCATCCACCCATTCGGGCGCCCGGAAGCGCGGGAGCCTCTCCGCCAGCATCTCCTCCTCCGCCGCCCTCAGGCCCGCCGGGGCCAGCTCCACCCCCAGCACCTGGGCGAAGGCGCGCGCCAAAGCCCCCTTGATCTCCTCGGCCGGCGGCGCGCTACCCAGCTCCTCGCGCAGGCACGTCACCCGTTCCCGGAAGGAGACGATCTCCTTGTCTTTCAGCTTCTCCGCCGGCAGGCGCAGGGCCCGCAGCATGGTATCCACGTCGAAGTCCACGAGGAGCGTGCCCTGAAAGAGGAACGCGCCACCCCGTTCCGTCCCGCCCATGCCGGATATTTTCCGGCCCCGCACCTCGATGTCGTTGTGCGGCCGGAAGGCCGCCTCCACGCCCAGGGCGCGGAGGGCGCGCACCGCCCCCTCCGCCAGCTCCCGGTACAGCACCTCGGGCCGGGCGCAGAAGAAGGCCTCGTCCCGGCCGGCGACGATCTCCCACCCGATCTGCGAGGGGTCGAAGAAGATGGCGCCCCCGCCGGTTATGCGCCTGTTGACGTCGATCCCGTGCGCACGGCAGTAGTCCAGCCGCACTTCCTGGGCCACCGACTGGTGATAGCCCACTAGCACCGCCGCCGGCCGGAACTGCAAGAACCGGAGCGTGCTCGGAGCCACCCCGTCGGCCCGGGCCAGGAGCAAGACCTCGTCCAGGGCCATCTGTTCCGCCGCGGGAAGGGGCCCGGGGTCGAAGAGGCGCCACCTCACAAGGCCCCGGCCTCCTCCAGCTCCAGCCGCGCCACGTACTCCTGGTAGGCCTCCGCCGTCATGAGCCCCTCCGCGGCCTCCACGGGCCGCTCGGGCGCGAGGCGCACCAGCCAGCCAGCCCCGTAGGGGTCAGCGTTCACCGTCCCGGGGCGTTCCGCCAGGGCGCTGTTGACCGCCGTGATGCTGCCCGCCGCTGGAGCCGGGAAGTGGCCCACCCACTTCGCGGCTTCCAGGGCGCAGAGCTCCGCCCCCGCCTGCACCGTGGATCCCGCCGGCGGGAGGGTGACGTACAGGACGGCCCCCGCCGTGCGCGCAACGTACTCCGTCACGCCCACCACCGCCTCGCCTCCCTCCTGCTTCACCCACAGGTGCTCCCGGTGGTAGAGGCGGTCATCGGGAAACCGCCACCCGAGTACCTCCGCTTCCCATGCCAACCGACATCAGCCCCTTTCTAGATGGAGGCCGCCCCTCAGACGGCCCCCGCTTCCGCGCCCGCACCGGTCTCCGCCCGGCCGTCGTGCCCGGTCAGGAGCCGCGCCACCTCCAGGGCGTCGACATCCAACCCTTCGCGCCGCGCCCACGCACGCACCCGCGCCCCCAGCGCCGCCGAGGTCAGCGGCACGCCCGTCAGGGCCCGGGCCAATCGCTCCCAGGCCTCCCCGCGGCCGGCCACGGCGGGCCCGGAGAAGTGCGCCTCGTGGAGAGCCCCCTCCACCTCCACCCAGGTGGCCTGGAGCCCGCCGCCCTCCATGTGGCGGACGTAGCACCCCTCCGCTATCTTCACCACCCGCCCCGGGACCGGGCGCGGCTCATGGCCGGGCCAGTCGGGCCCCGCCATCTCCTCCGCCACCGCGTCCATCTCCGCCCGGAGCGCCCCGTCGACGCGCCCGGGCGCCAGCGGCCCGAAGGCGCGAGCGAAGGCCCTGGCCAGGCATTCGGCCACCGCCTCCCGCTCCGGCATCGCGCCCAGTTCCCGCGTCAGCGTCGTCAGCCGCAGCTCCATCATCTCCCGGACCTTGGCGCGGAAGAGCTCCGTCGGCGCGCGCACCGCCCCCGCCATGGTCGCGAAGTCGAAGTCCAGGAGGACGTTCCCCACCACCACCGGATGGCCGGCGATCTCCCCGCCCCCGTTTCCCGAGATCTTCCGGCCCGCGACGACCAAGTCGCACGCCGGCCGGAACTCGGCCACCACCCCCATCTCGCCGAGCGCCTCCCGCACCGGAGCCAGGCAGCGCCGGTAGACGGCGTCCACGGGGACCAGCCCCTGCCTCTTGGGGAGGACCACCTGGAAGAAGACCTGGTCGGAGTCGAGATAGACCAGCCCGCCCCCCACGGCGCGCCGGAACACGGGCAGTCCGCGCCGGGCGCAGAACTCGGCGTCCACCTCCCGCTCCAGGTCCTGCGAGAACCCCAGGCACAGGTACGGGCTCTCGGGCCAGCAGATCACCACCGCCGGCCGCGCCAGCCGCGGTAGGGCGTGGTATATAAGCTGCGTCTCCCGCCAGGGCCTACCCCCGAGGAAATAGAGCTCCATCCTCAACCCCGCACCGCTAGTCGGCACAGCGGATGCACCGCAACCCCTCCGCCTCGATTACCCGCCGGTAGGCTTCCACGGCCTCCGGGCCGCTGAGGAGGGATCCCCGCTCCTCCTCCAGCCGGTCCGGCAGGAGGCGCACGATCCACCCGCGCCCGTAGAGCTCTTTGTTGATGAGGATCGGCCGGGCCACGACCTCCGCGTTGGCCTCAATCACCTCTCCCGAGAGGGGCGTGGGAAACGGACCCACCCACTTCGCGCTCTCCAGGATGGCCGCCGTGTCGCCGCGCGCCAGGCGCTTCCCCGGCCTCTTGGGCGTCACCTTGAGGATCCTGCCCGCCCGCGTCTGGGCCGGATCAGTCATGCCCAGTTGGGCGCTGCCGTCCGGCAGGAAGCGCACCCACACGTGCATCCCCACATCGTAGTGGAGGTCCTCCGGGATCTCGCAGCCAGCGATCAGCGCCACCCGCCCGCCACCTCCCCCTCCGCGGCCCATGGCCCCTCGGGCTGGGCTAGCCGTCGCACCTTATGTTGTCAGCCACCAGCTTGTCCCTGTAGGCAGCGACGGCGTCGGCGCCCGTCACCAGCTCCGCCAGCTCCTCCGCCAGCCTTGTGGGACGGATGCGCGCCACCCATCCCTCCCCGTAGGGGTCGCGGTTCACCAGCGAGCCGTCTTTGCGTATGTTCTCGTTCACCGCCACCACCTCGCCGGAGACCGGCGCCGGCACGGGGCCGACATACTTGGCGCTCTCCACCGTCCCCACGCTCTGGCCCTTGTCCACCGCCTTGCCCGGCTTGCGGGGGTTCACATAGAGGATCTTGCCGGCGAGCTTCTGGGCGGGGTCCGTCATCCCCACCACCGCCTCGTCGCCGTCAAGACGCATCCAGACGTGCTTTTCCACCCAGTAGTAGACGTCCTCCGGCAGCCTGCAACCGTTGACCTCCGCCAAATCCGCGCCCCCTCTCCCCGGCTCTGGCTAGGCCTCGCCTTCCCCAGCCAGGGCCTCGTCCATGAGCTG
>JBBITQ010000119.1:0-4824 GCA_037440685.1 Clostridiales bacterium | reverse complement strand
GGTTCTTGCGCAGGCTGATAGCGTACTGCAGCTCCATGAGGCGCTGCAGGCGCGCCTTCTTCTCCGCCATGGGAACGGGGTCGTGCCAGCGGGCGGCGGGGGTCCCGGAACGGGGGGAGTAGACGAACATGAAGGCGTTGTCGAACTCCACCTGGCGGACCAGGTTCAAGGTCTCTGCGAAGTCCTCCTCCGTCTCACCGGGGAAGCCGACGATGATGTCGGTGGTCAGGCTCACGCCGGGGATGCGCTGCTTGATGTAGTCCACCAGCTCCAGGTACTCCGCCTGGGTATAGCGCCTGTTCATGCGCCGGAGCACGCGGTCCGCGCCGGCCTGGACGGGCAGGTGGATGTGCTCACAGACCTTCTCAGACCGGGCGATGGTATCGACCAGTTCACGGGTGAAGTCGCGCGGGTGGGAGGTCATGAAACGGATCCAGCGGATGCCGGGGACGGCGTCCAGGTCGCGCAGGAGGTCCTTGAAGGTGTAGCCGCTGCCCAGGTCTTTCCCGTAGGAGTTGACGTTCTGGCCCAGCAGGGTGATCTCCTTGTAGCCCTGCTCGCCCAGGCGGCGGACCTCGGCGATCACGTCCTCCGGGTGGCGGCTGCGCTCGCGCCCGCGGGTGTGGGGAACGATGCAGTACGTGCAGTACTTGTCACAGCCGTAGATGATGGTCACCCAGGCCTTCACGCCCTCGGCCCGGCGGACCGGCAGGTTCTCGACCACCTCTCCGGCGCTCTTCCAGACGTCGACGACCATCTCGTCCGATTCCTGCGCCCGCGCGATCAGTTCCGGCAGCTTGTGGATGTTGTGGGTCCCAAAGACGAGGTCCACATGCGGGAACTGGCGCTTGATCTGGGCGACGCGCTCTTCCTCCTGGGCCATGCAGCCGCAGACCCCGATGAGCAGCTCGGGCTTGGCAGCCTTCAGCGTGCGGAGGCGCCCGATCTCTCCCATGATGCGCGCGGCCGCCGTCTCGCGCACGGTGCACGTGTTCAGCAGGATGATGTCGGCGTCCTCGAGCCGCTCCGCCTCGCTGTAGCCCATCTCCTCGAGCTGGCCGGCCAGGATCTCGCTGTCGTGCACGTTCATCTGGCAGCCGAAGGTTTCGATCTTGTACCTCATGGCACCCACCGCAGTCTATTATAAACCGATGGCGGCGGCGCCGCCGGGCGCATGACGGGCCGGTCGCAGGCTAAAACTAGAGGCGCCATGGGAAAGGTGATCATGCTCCTCCGCTGCGACCTGTGCGGAAGGCCGGTTACCAAAAAAAGATGAGGCGCCTGCAGTTCATAGAGGTGCCTCTGTGCGACCGTTGCTTCGTGAAGCTCAGGCGCGGCCAGAGTGGCCGTCGCGCATGAGTCAGCCGAGGAAGCGGAAGAGGCCGCGCCGTTTCTCTTTGCGCACCTGGCGCGCGGAGAGCTCGTGCCGGAGTTGCTGAATCTCCTGCTGGGTGCGCATGAGCGCCGTCAGCAACCGGTCGCGGTCTTCCATGCGCTTGCGCTCGGTCTCCGCCAGCAGCTCGTTGAGGCGGGCAATGGCGGCCTCCAGGCTCCCCCCACTGCCGGCCGCGGACGTGAGGTCGGGTTGGGCCGCGGGAGCATCCGCCTCCGCCTTGACCGCGTCCCGCTGCGGATGGTGGGCCGTCTCGCACAGGCGCCGCCGGATCTCGTCGGCCGATATCCCCTCGTTACGCCAGAAGGAGATCAACTGGAGCCGGCTGAAACCGAGGACGTCGAGGTACGTCTTGCCGTCCTGCCGGTGCAGGGAGATGAAGTCGGCGTATTCGTCGCAAAGGCTCCGCAGCACGTGCGGCGGCATCATCAGGCGCCTACAGGCCTCCTGCGCAGAGATCCTGGTGGCCAGGACGGCTGTGGTGCCGTTCTTCGCGTTGGATGGGGTGCCGTTCCGGTCGTTGTGCCCCGCCTGCTTGCTCTCGTCCACTCCTTGCTCGCCCTCCCACTCGGAGCTTTACGAAGAGTTGTTCTCCGGGTGGAAGCCGATTTCCTGCCGGGACTGGGAATTGTCTAAGTATCGTTGCAGCAACTGCCTGGCATAGTAACTGTTGCGCCGGCGCAGCGCCCGGTTCTCGCGCGCGAGCCCCTGGATCTGGGCGGCGCGCTCGCGCTCGCGCAGGGCGAGGAGGTCCATGAGGACCCGGCGGCTGAGGCGCAGCGCCCGCAGGCGTTCCTCCAGGTACCGGAGGCGCGCCTCCATGCGCTGGATCCTGTCGGCCCCCCTGTGCATGGGCATGTCACCCCCTGAGCCCGCTAATGCGTTGAGAAATATTATGGCGGGCAGGGCGAAAACTATGCCCGGGACGCGGCAGCCGCCAGGCGTTCCACCGCCTCGTCAGGCGCCGTCACCGCACCTAGGACGGCCCACCTCTCCCCCCTGCCGTGGTAGTCGGAGCCGCCGGTGGCGATGAGGTGGAGATCCCGCGCCAGGCGAAGGTAGCGCTCAGTCTGCTCGGGTGTGTGGTCCGGGTACCACACCTCTAGGCCCTGGAGCCCGGCGGCGAGGAGTTGGGGCAGGATGGAGTCGTCGCCCATGAGGCCGGGATGGGCTAGCACGGCCACGCCCCCCGCGGCGCGGATGTGCCGGACCGCTTCCACGGGGTGGAGCTTGGACCGGGGCACATAGCCGGGCCGGCCCGAGGCGAGGAAGCGTTCGAAGGCCTCGCTGACGGTGGCCGCGTATCCCCGGTACACCAGGGCCCTCGCCACATGCGGCCGGCCGAGGGACTCCGGTCCCCCTGCGCCGGGCGGCGCCATGGCTAGCACGTCCTCGATTGTCAGGGCGATCCCGGCTCGTTCCAAGGCGGCGACGATGCGCTCGACCCGCTGGCGTCGCTGGATGCGCATGGCAGCCAGGAGCGACGTCAGCGGCTCCGCGTCAGGGCGGCAGTGGTATCCGAGGATGTGCACCTCGCGACCGGTGGCGTCGGTGCTTAACTCCACGCCGGGGACCACGGTGATGCCCCAGCGCTGCCCGGCCTCCGCGGCTTCAGCCAGGCCGGCCATGGTATCGTGGTCCGTGATGCCCACCGCGGACAGGCCCGCGAGCCGGGCCTGCTGCACCAACTCCGCCGGGGCGAGGGTGCCGTCGGAGGCCGTGGTGTGGGTGTGCAGGTCAGCCGCCACGCTTCGTCCCCCGCCTCGCTCGTCTTCTGCCTTTGCACTACTCTACACCAAGGCGGTCCGGGCGGAAAGTTCCGGCGGGTTGTCCGCCGCGGGTGCGGCGGATACAATTGGTGCCGAAGCCAGCCGACGTGGAGGGCGCCCCGCCGTGACGTTCACCCCCATGATAGAGCAGTACCGGCGCGTCAAGGACAGGCACAGGGATGCCATCCTGTTCTTCCGCCTGGGCGACTTCTACGAGATGTTTTTCGAGGACGCCGAGGTGGCGGCGCGGGAGCTGGAGATCGCGCTCACCGCGCGGGACGGCGGGCATGGCGTGCGCGTGCCCATGTGCGGCGTGCCCGTGCACGCCGCCGAGGGCTACATAGCCCGCCTCGTGGACCGGGGGCACAAGGTGGCCATCTGCGAGCAGGTCGAGGACCCGCGGCAGGCGCGGGGCCTGGTGCGCCGGGAGGTGGTGCGGGTGATCACCCCGGGCACCCTCATGGATGCCCGGCTCATCGGCGACAAGCGCAACCGCTACCTGGCGGCCCTGGCTTCCGGGCGGGGAGGGGCGGTGGGCCTGGCCTGGACCGACATCTCCACCGGGGAGTTCCTGGTCACCGACTGGCCGGGTGAGGAGGCCGGCCAGAGGCTCTGGGACGAACTGGCCCGGCTCAAGCCCGCCGAGTGCCTGCTGGACGTCCGGCTGGCGGCCGACGCGGCGTTCGCCGCGCGCCTCGCTGGGAGCATCGGCTGCGCCGTCACGCCCATGCCGGAGGAGGCTTTCGCGCGGGACGCATGCGCCAGCCGTCTCGCGGAGCACTTCGGGGCTGCCTCCCTGTCGGGACTGGGTCTGGCGGAGCGCCCGCTGGCGGTCCAGGCGGCGGGCGCCCTGCTTCAGTACCTGCAGGAAACG
Organism: Clostridiales bacterium; assembly: GCA_037440685.1. GTDB lineage: Bacteria > Bacillota > Sulfobacillia > DYIH01 > JBBITQ01 > JBBITQ01. Next base: position 788 of record JBBITQ010000119.1, on the reverse strand, counting down.
CAGCGCGGCGCGGTGCAGCAGGTCACGGGGTTGCGGGTCTATGCCGCCGGTGAGGCCATGCCGCTGGACACCGCCACGCGGCGGAACCTGGAACTGGTGGCGCGGCTGGCGGACGGGGAGCGGCAGGGGAGCCTGCTCTCCGTCCTGGACCGCACGGTGACCGCCATGGGCGGCCGCCTCCTGCGCCAGTGGGTGGAACAGCCCCTCGTCGACGTGGCCCGCATCCGCGCGCGCCTGGACGCGGTGGAGGAGCTGGCGGGCAACGCCTTCGCCCGGGCCGACGTGCGGGAGGCGTTGAAGGGCATCTACGATCTGGAGCGCTTGGTGAGCCGGGTGGCGTGCGGGAGCGCCGGGCCCCGCGACCTGGTGGCGCTCCGGCTTTCCCTGGAACGGCTGCCGTCCCTGGCGGCCGCATTGTCCGACGCCAGGGCCCCCCTTCTCGCGGGGCTGGCCGGGGAACTTGGCGGCCTGCAGCCGGTGGCGGAGCTCATCGCGCGCGCCCTGGTGGACGATCCGCCCGCGGCGTTGCACGAGGGCGGGGTGATCAGGGAGGGCTACGACGCGGAGGTGGACGCGCTCAGGCGCGCCAGCGGCGAGGGCAAGGCCTGGATCGCGGCGCTGGAGGCGGCGGAGCGCGAGCGCACGGGCATCCGGTCGTTGAAGGTGGGGTACAACAAGGTGTTCGGCTACTACATAGAGGTGACGCACGCCAACAGGAACCTCGTCCCGCCCGACTACATACGGAAGCAGACGCTGGCCGGGGCCGAGCGCTACATCACCCCGGAGCT
>JBBITQ010000118.1:3466-4839 GCA_037440685.1 Clostridiales bacterium | reverse complement strand
GACCATGCCGGCGGGGGCTGGGAGCCCGGCGAGCAGGAGGCCTTGGAGAAGGTGGGCGCCTTGGTGGCCGAGGCCGCCACGGTCGCCTGGCGCTCGCTGGGGCTGGAGGTCCGGGTATCGACCCCCATGGTGGAGCAGGTGACGGAGGCGGAGGCCGCAGGCGCCATCACCGGTCCGGGCCTGTGGGTGGCGGGCCGGTTCCGGCAGCAGGCTTGGGGCCTCCTGGCCTTCTGGATCGGGGGCGGGGCCTATCAGACGCTGGCGGCGACGGTTTTCGGACAGGGGCCAGGCGACACGGAGCCCGACGGCGAGGCGCTGGAGCAACTGGGCGCGGCCGTCGGCACCTTCATCCCGCCCCTGCAGGCGGGGCTGGAGGAGCTGAGTGGGCGGCCAGCGGAGCTCGTGCCGGCCGGGGCCGAGTGGTGCGACCGGGCGGGGGCGGGGGCGCGCCTGGCCGGGATCCTGAAGGGTGCCGAACGGCTGGTGCGCTTCGACTTCCCCTGCCAGGTGGGCGACGCCTCGGGCACGTTCCTGGCTTTCTGGGGGCTCGCCGAGGCGCGCGCCTTTCTCGAGGGGATCACCGGTTCCGCGCGGGCGGAGGGGAGCCCGGCGGCCGCCGGCGGCGCCTCCGGCCCCGCGGAGGCGGAGGGGGAGGAGCGAGGCGGCGGGCGGGGCGGGGCCGTCCCCGCGGCGGAACTGGAAGACGTGACTAGGCCGCAGTTCACGGCTTTTGAACCGACGGCGGCGCGCTTCGCCTCCCAGAACATGGACCTCATCATGGACGTCCCGCTCACCCTGACGGTGGAGCTGGGGCGGACCGAGAAGCAGATCCGCGAGATCCTGAGCCTGGGGCCCGGTTCGGTGGTGGAGCTGGACCGGATGGCGGGCGAGGCCGTGGACGTGATGGTCAACGGCAAGCTGGTGGCGCGCGGCGAGGTCGTCGTCGTGGACGACAAGTTCGCCGTGCGGATCACCGACGTGGTGAGCCGGGCGGAACGGCTCCAGAAATTGCGGTAGGCGGGAAGAAAGGCGAGGAGGGCGGCCATGGGCGGGGTTCTCATCGTGGATGACATCGCGTTCTTCCGCCGTTCCCTGCGCGGGCTCATCTCCGGCTGGGGGTGGCCGGTGGCGGGCGAGGCGGAGGACGGGGCCGAGGCGGTGCGCCTGTACGAGGCGCTGCGGCCGGACTTGGTCATCCTGGATCTGCACATGCCGGGCACTGACGGGTTTGCGGCCCTGGAGGCCATCAGGAGGCTGGACCCCAGAGCGCGGGTGGTGGTGTGCTCCGTCGACAGCCGCCCGGACACGGTGACGAAGGCGGTGCGGCTGGGCGCCTGTGACTTCGTAGCCAAGCCGGTGGCCGAGGAACGGCT
>JBBITQ010000118.1:0-3382 GCA_037440685.1 Clostridiales bacterium | reverse complement strand
GGGGCGGGGCGGGCTGATGCTGGGCGTGATCTGGGGCCTCTTCAAGCTCTTCGTCGGGCTCGGCCTGGTGGTGGCGCTGGCCGTGCTGGCGACGCGCGTCCTGGGTCAGAGGCTGCCCGTCGCCCAGGGCCGGGGACGCGTGCGGGTGCTGGGGCACCTCTACCTGGGCGGGCGGCGCGGGGTGAGCCTGGTGCGGGTGGGCCAGAGCGTCCTGGTGCTCGGCGTGACCGACCACGCGGTGAACCTGCTGGACAAGGTCACCGACGCCGCCGAGGTTGCGGCCCTGGAGGAGGCGGCCGCCGCGCCCCTGGTGGCGCCCGACTGGGCGGCGCGCCTGTCCGGCGCCCTGAGAGAGCGGGTCCCGGGCACCTTGAGGGAGCGCCTCTCCGGCACATTGCGGGGGCGCCTGCGCAACGGAAGGGGGGACGCTGGCCGTGAGCCGTGAGGAAGCCGCCAGGGCGGCGGGGGCTATGAGGATGGCACTGGTCGCCGCGGTGCTCCTGGCATGCGCGGCGGTCGCGCGCCCGGTGTGGGCCGAGCCCCTCGTCCCCCAGGTGCAGATCGGGGTCAAGGGGGCGGAGAGCCCCCAGGAGGTGGCGGCCAGCCTGCAAATCCTGGGGCTCCTGACCATCCTGTCCCTGGCGCCCGCCATCCTGGTGATGATGACCTCCTTCACCCGGATCGTGGTGGTGCTCTCCTTCCTCCGCAACGCCCTAGCCACCGGGCAGATGCCGCCCAACCAGGTGCTGATCGGGCTGGCGCTGTTCCTCACCTTCTTCATCATGGCGCCCGTGTACGGCCGCATCTACGACCAGGCCTGGGTGCCGTACCAGAAGGGTGCCATCACCTCGGCGCAGGCCCTGGAGGTGGCCAAAGCGCCGCTAAGGGACTTCATGCTGAAGCAGACGCGGCCCAAAGACCTGGCCCTCTTCGTGGAGCTGAGCAAGAGCCCGCGGCCGCAGGAGCCGGCGGACCTGCCCATGAACGTGGTGGTCCCGGCGTTCATCATCTCCGAGCTCAAGACGGCTTTCGAGATGGGCTTCATACTCTTCATCCCGTTCCTGGTGATCGACATGGTGGTGGCCAGCGCCCTGATGTCCATGGGGATGCTGATGCTGCCGCCGATGATGATATCTCTTCCTTTTAAGATATTGCTCTTCGTCATGGTGGACGGCTGGCACCTGCTGGTGCGGTCGCTGGTCGCCAGCTTCGGTTGATGGGGGTGGTTCGGGTGTCGGAAGAGCTGGTTGCGGGTCTGGCGCGGCAGGCGATGGTGACGACGCTCCTGGTGAGCGCGCCCATCCTGGCCCTGGGCTTGATCACAGGCGTGGTGGTGGGGATCTTCCAGGCCGCCACCCAGATCCACGAGCAGACGCTGGCCTTCGTGCCCAAGATCGTGGCGGTGATGCTGGGCGTGCTGCTCCTGGGGCCGTGGATGCTGCGCACCCTGGTGGAGTTCACGGCGGGGATGCTGGCGAACCTGCCCCAGTGGATCCGGTAGGGGATCCGGCAGGGGCGCGGAGCAAAGGAGGGTCGGGGATGGAGCTCTTGAGCCTGGCGATGGGGCGGTTCGAGCTGTTCTGGCTGGAGGCGGCGCGGGTGTCCGGCCTCTTGGCCGCCATGCCCCTCTTCAGCCACCGCGCCGTGCCGGTGCCGGTGCGAGCGGGCCTGTGGCTCCTCGTCTCCCTGGCCATCCTGCCGGTGCTCGCGCCCCCGCCGGGCGGGGTGCCGGCGGACCTCCCGTCCTACGCCATGGCGTTTGCCCGGGAGCTGGCCATCGGGCTGGCCATGGGGTTCCTGGCGGGCCTGTGCTTCGCCGCCGCCGAGGTGGCCGGGCAGCTCCTGGACGTGGAGCTGGGGTTCGGGCTGGTGAACGTCCTGGACCCGGTGCTCGGCCAGCCGCTGCCGGTGATGGGGAACTTCCTCCAGGCCCTGGCGCTGCTGATCTTCCTGATGGTCGACGGCCATCACCTCATCCTGTCGGCGCTGGTGGAGAGCTTCCAGCGCGTGCCCATCGGGACGGGCACCCTCTCGGCCGGGCTGGGGATCGGCTTCGACGAGGTCGCCTGGATGTTCTACGCGGCGGTGAAGATCGCCGCGCCCATCCTGGGGGTCCTGTTCCTGACCTCGGTGGTGCTCGCCATCGTGGCCCGGACCGCCCCCCAACTGAACATCTTCGTCGTGGGGGTCCCCGCCAAGCTGGCGGTGGGGCTGATGGCGCTGGCGCTCGCCATGCCGGTGTACATCCTGGCGCTCCGGGCGCTGTTCCCCCACACCTACCGGACGCTGGCGTCCTTCCTCGGGGCGGTGGGACCATGACGGCGCCGGGCCTGCGTCCCATGAACCTGCAGCTCTTCGCGGGCGAGCGCACCGAGCCGGCAACGCCAAGGCGCCGGGAGGAGGCGCGTCGGCGCGGCCAGGTGTTCCGCAGCGTGGAGCTGAATGCGGCGCTAGCGTTCCTGGCCGTCTTCGGCCTCCTGCACTTCCTGGGGCCGTCCGTGGCGCGGGGGATCGCGGCCTGGAGCCAGACCCTCTTGATGGAGCGGCCTCGGGACTGGTCGGGCGGCGACGTGGCGGCCATGGCCACCGGTGCCGTACTGGCCTGGGCGCGGGCCGCCGGCCCGATCCTCGTGCTGGCGGCGCTGGTCCCGGTGGGGGTCAGCCTCCTGCAGACGGGGCCGGTGTTCAGCACGGCCACCCTGGTGCCGGACTTCGGCCAGCTCAGCCCGGCGCGCGGCCTGCGGCGCGTCTTGTCCGTGCGCGCGGCCGTGGAGCTGGCCAAGGCCCTGGTCAAGACGGCCGTGGTGGGCGCCGTGGCCCTGATCACCGTCAGGCAGGCGGCCGGGGAGTTCCCGGCCCTGGTGGACATGGAGCCGGCGGCCACGGCTGCGGTGGTGGTCGGATGGGTGGACCGCCTTGCCTGGCGCGTGGGGGCGGCCTTCCTGGCCCTAGCGGCTGCGGACTACTTCTACCAGAGATGGGAGCACGAGCGCAGCCTGCGCATGTCGCGGGAGGAGATCAAGCACGAGCTGAAGGAGACCGAGGGCGATCCCCGGATCCGGGCGCTGCGCCGCAGCCGGCAGCGGGAGCTGGCGCGGCGGCGGATGCTCCAGGACGTGGCCCGCGCCCACGTGGTGGTGGCGAACCCGGACCACTACGCCGTGGCCCTGCGCTACGACCCGGCGGAGATGGCGGCTCCCGTGGTGGTGGCCAAGGGCAAGGGATACCTCGCCCAGCGCATCAAGGAGGCGGCGCACCGGCACGGGGTCATGGTCGTGGAACAGCCGCCCCTGGCGCGCGCCCTGTACCGGATGGTCAAGGTGGGCCAGGCGATCCCGGAGGAGCTGTACCAGGCGGTGGCCGAGGTGCTGGCGTTCGTGTG
>JBBITQ010000117.1:0-4898 GCA_037440685.1 Clostridiales bacterium | reverse complement strand
TTTGGGAATTCCAGCATCTCAAGGGTCCTGTCGTTCAACCGCCTGCCCCCGCCACCAGCGCCATGCCCGCTTCCCGATTAAATTATCCTCCATGAGAGACGAGCAAGCCTCCTAATCGCGCGGCGCCAGGGCCGGCGCCTCTGGCGCAGCGCGCCGGGAACCGGACGTCTCACCGGTTCCCCGCAGCCTCCTCATGGAGCATGGCGACCTCGTCGCACTTGGGGAACTTGGGACAGTTGATGCACTCCCCCCACACCTTGTGGGGCAGCAACTCCTTGGACACCACCTGGAAACCGCACTTCTCGAAGAAGCCCGGCCGGTACGTGAGGGCGAAGACCCGGTTGATCCCGAGGGCGCGCGCCTCTTCGAGGAGCCTCTTGACGATGCTCCGCCCCACCCCGCGCCGCTCCCGGTCGGGCGCCACGGCCAGGGCGCGCACCTCCGCCAGGTCCTCCCACACGATGTGCAGCGCCCCAGCCCCGATGATGCGGCCATCCTCCTCCGCCACCATGAAGTCGCGCAGGCTCTCGTAGAGCATGACGAGAGGCCGGGGCAGCATCAGCCCCTGCTCCGCGTAGCTGTTTATCAGCCTCTGGATCTCGGGCACGTCTCCCATCCTGGCTTTGCGGATCACGTACACGGCTACCACCGGCGTCAGCCCCGATAGGGGTCGAATAGAATAACTATACCTCGCTACTCATATTTATACAAGCCGTCGCCGCTGAGGGCTCACCGGAGAAAACCCGCCCGCATGGTGATGGTGGAATTCAGGCGCCGTTGTCGCACGGATACGATCCCAGCACGCGCAGGAAGGTGGTCTTGGTCGCCAGCTCCGCCAGCGCCTCGGCGCAGGCCGGGTCGCTGACATGCCCGTCCATCACCAGGTAGAAGATGTAGTGCCAGGGCCGGTTGCGGCTCGGCCGCGATTCCAGCTTGACGAGGTTGATCTCGCGGTAAGCCAGGGCGCCCAGGCACCAGTAAAGGGCACCCGGCCGGTCCTGGGTGGCCATCACGAGGGCGGTACGGTTTTTCACGCCCCGCGGCGCTGGCTCACGGGAGATGGCGTAAAAGCGCGTCAGGTTGTCGGGGTTGTCCTGGATGTCCTCCGCCAGGATCTCCAGGCCGTACAGGGCTGCCGCCCGGCGGCTGGCGATGGCGGCGATACCCCTGAGCTGCCGGTCGCGCACCATCTTCGCGCTGCCCGCCGTGTCGTACACGGCCACCACCTCCGCCCCCATCTGCCGCAGGAACTCCTGGCACTGGGCGAGGGCCTGGGGATGGGAGTAGACCACCTTAATATCCGCCAGCGTCTGGCCGGGCAAGGCCTGGAGGCAGTGGCTGACGGGCAGTTCCACCTCGCCGCTGATGTGCAGCCCGTACTCGAGGAGGAGGTCCCACGTTTCGTTGATGCTGCCGGCCTGAGAGTTCTCCACCGGGACCAGACCGGCGTCCGCCTTCCCTTCCTGCACGGCGTCGAAGACCATGCGGAGCGTGCGGCAGGGCAGCACGTCGACCTCGCCGAACATCTCGATCACGGCCGCCTCGCTGTTGGCGCCGCGTTCCCCCTGGAACGCCACCAGCATGCTCTCGCACCTCCCCGGCGACACAACCGCATTTTAGCACAGGGACCTTCTCCCCACATACCCCGCCTCCCCCCGTCATAGGGTTAACCGACTGCTCCGGGCGTCGAGGTGGTCCCGTGTTAAAGCCGGGCAACCCGCCTGCGGCGGCCACGGCCGCCCTGGCCGGCATCCTCGTCCTCTGGCTCCTTTGGCTTGAGGGCCTCGGCGGCTTCATCCTCCCCGGCGCCGGCACCGCCGGCAAGGCGCCGCCGGCGCGCACGCCGGGAACCGCGCCTGCGGGCGTCTTCCTGGCCGGGCACGACATCTCCGGGTGGCGGGAGGACGAGGTGCGCGCGCTGTTGCGGGAGTGGGCGCAGGAGGTCCGCGCGGAGCCGGTCGACGCCCGCGTGGACCCGGCCAGCGGCGGGCTGATCCCACACCTCAACGGGCTGGCCGTCGACGTGAACGCCACCCTGGACCGGGTGCGGCTCGCCTCGCCGGGGGCCCGCATCCCCCTGGCGCTGCGCGAGATCCATCCAGCGGTAACCTCGGAGGAGATGCCCGACCGACCCGTCTACCGGGGCAACCCCGCGAAACACGCCGTGAGCTTCCTCATCAACGTGGCGTGGGGCGAACGGTACCTGCCGGACATGCTCAGGATCCTGGCCCGCCATGGCGTGAAGGCCACGTTCTTCCTCGTCGGGACGTGGGCGGAGGACCACCCGCGGGAGGCATCCCTCATCGCCGCGGCCGGTCACGAGATCGCAAGCCACGGCTACACCACCGCCGACTACCGGCAAATGACCGAAGACCAGGCGGCCCAGGAGGTGCGCCGCTCGGCCGCGGCCATCGCGGCAGCCACGGGCCGCACCCCCCGCCTCTTCAGCCCCCACAAGGGCGACATAACGCCTGCCGTGCTGCGCGCCGCCGCCCGGCAGGGATTCCGCACCGTGCTCTGGTCCCTGGACACCGTGGACTGGCGCCAGCCCGGCACCTCCTGGATGGTCGAACGCATCCTCTCCGGCGCTCACAATGGCGCCCTCATCCTCATGCACCCCACCGCGCAGACGGTGGAAGCCCTGGAGCCCATGATTGCGGGGTTGAGAGATCAGGGTTTTCGCATCGTGACGGTGGGGACCATGCTCTCGCCAAGCCCGCAGGCCCGCGACCGCGGCGGGTGAGGGAGAGGCCGCGCCAGCGCCATGCCCCCCGCCCTCGTGCCGGGAGCACGCACAAGGGGAGGGCCCGGCCAACAGGCCGGGCCCTCGGGGCGGAATGTGTGGCAGGTCGGCTACGGACCGGGGGGCGGGTTCCCCGGCATGGGTCGTGCCGCAGCCGCAGCAGACGGCAAGGGCTCCTGCCCATCGCCCAGCAGCCGGTCGATCCCATGGAGCGGCTGCTCCTCGGCGTGCACCGTCACCGCCACCCGGGGGCGAAGATCTGGATCTCCGGCCACCGCCGGCGGCAGATCCCACCCCCGCCCGCCGGCCAAGATGGCCCGTAACCACCGGGCGATGGCGTTCATGCCGACGAACGCCGCCACTAGGGAGCCTACGAAGACGCCAGCAGCCACGAAGTTCTCCCGGGTGGGCGACTCGGCGAGGGCTGGTATGAGCTGGGCGATGACCCAGGCGATGAGAAATGACTGCCAGCAGGACAACCGGCTTCCCCCTCGAGGCGGACAGCTTCGGCCCCTTCCATCAGTGAGATCGCCAGCGCCGAGGGGGCGAGGCCAGTAGCCATTCTCCCAAGTTGGGTGGGACCTAGGAACCAGAGAGGATGGGTATCTCCTCTACGGGGAAAGAGGTTTCGAGGAGGTTTCCGGCGCGCAGCACGGTGACGCGCACCTTGTCGCCGGGACGGTGCAAGGAGAGGAGCTTGCGCATCAGCCCCACCGTGGAGACCGGCTTGGCCCCGATGCGCACCACCATGTCGAACACCTGCAACCCCGCCTTCTCGCCGGGGCCGCCGGGGACCACGTGGCTGACCACCAGGCCCCGGTCGGCGGGCAACGCGAAGAGCTGGCTGAGCTCGCGGTCGATGATTTCCGGCTGGCCGGAGAAGCCGAGCCAGGGATGGGTGGCAGACCCGAACTCGATGATCTGGTTCGCCACCCGCGCCGCCACTTCCCCTTGCACGGCCAGGCTGAAACCCGGCACCCACGGCGCGGTGTTGATGCCGACGATCTCGCCCGCCGCGGAGATGAGCGGGCCGCCCGCGTTGCCCGGGTGCAGGGCGGCGTCGGTCACTATCAGCCCGTCTACGGGGACGCGGTCCTGCCGGTAGACGGTAAGGTCGACCATGCTGACCACACCCTGGCTGACGGCTAGGTCCATGCCCAGAGGGCAGCCGGCGGACAGCACCGGCTGGCCGGCGCGCAGGGCTTCCGCCGGCACGATCGACGCCGGTCCGAGGTCCAGGCGGCTGTCCAACCGCAGCACGGTGAGGAGGTAGACGGGGTCAACCGCCAGCGGCCGCGCCGTGAGCCTCTTGCCCGTCGCCGTCAGAAGGGTGACATCGTCCTCGGCGCCGACGACCTGGGCCGCAGCCAGGACGTGAAAGTTGTCGAGGATCACCCCGGAACCGCTGGAGAACGTCTCCCGCTCCGGACTGGCGGCCTGGAGGTGTACTATGAAGGGGCGCGCCGCTTCCACCGCCTCCGGGAAGGCATGCGACCATGTCTGCACCGGCATCGCCTCCCTAGCCCGGGTGCTGCCCCTCAATTATTAGTATAGTGGGATGCTCATTGCAACGCCGGAGGCGCGCCCCGGCGCTTCTCGGCCAGCACCCCCAAGAGGCGCGGCAGGGGGAGGGCGTTGAGCACCGACTCCGGCCCCACCCACGCCCGCCGGGCGACGGCCACGCCGAACGCCATGTCCTGGAGGCTCCCGACCGCGTGGGCGTCGGTGCATATGGCGAGGCGCACCCCGGCCTCCCGCGCCATGCGGGCGTGCAGGTCGCAGATGTCCAGCCGGTCCGGGCTGGCGTTGATCTCCAGCGCCGTACCGGTCTCGCGGGCCGCAGTCAGGAGGGCCTCCAAGTCCACCTCGTATGGTTCGCGGCGCCCCAGGAGGCGTCCGGTGAGATGGCCTATGATGTGGACATGGGGGTGGCGCATGGCGGAGACGATTCGCCGGGTCATCTCCTGCCGGTCCATGCGGAAGCCGGTGTGCACCGATGCCGTCACCAGGTCCAGCTCCGCCAGGACCTCGTCGGGATAGTCCAGGGTCCCGTCCTTTCTGATGTCCACCTCCGCGCTCCGGAGGATGCGGAAGGGGGCCAGCCGCTCGTTGAGCCGCGCGATGGTATCCCACTGCTCGCGCAGCCGTCCCACGT
>JBBITQ010000116.1:0-4921 GCA_037440685.1 Clostridiales bacterium | reverse complement strand
GGCCGCGCCCGTCTCCCACATCTGGTTCTTCAAGGGGATCCCCAGCCGGATGGGGTTGCTTCTGGACATGTCCCCCCGGGCGCTGGAGAAGGTCCTCTACTTCGCCGCCTACGTGGTCATCGACCCCGGTGAGACCTCCCTCATGGAGAAGCAGCTCCTGACGGAGAACGAGTACCGCGAACACCGGGAGAAGTATGGCAACGCCTTCCGGGCGGGCATGGGCGCGGAGGCGATAAAGGAGCTCCTGGCGAAGATCAACCTCGACGAACTGGCCGAGGAACTGCGCGAGGAGATCCGCACCTCCACGGGGCAGCGCCGGATGCGGGCCGTGCGCCGCCTTGAGGTGGTGGAGGCCTTTCGCCTGTCCGGTAACAGGCCCGAGTGGATGATCCTCGACGTCATCCCGGTCATCCCGCCGGAGTTACGCCCGATGGTGCAGCTCGACGGCGGGCGTTTCGCCACCTCCGACCTCAACGACCTCTACAGACGGGTCATCAACCGCAACAACCGCCTGAAGAGGCTTCTGGACCTAGGGGCTCCGGACATCATCGTGCGCAACGAGAAGCGCATGCTCCAGGAGGCTGTTGACGCCCTCATCGACAACGGCCGCCGCGGGCGGCCCGTCACCGGCCCCGGCAACAGGGCCCTCAAGTCCCTGAGCGACATGCTCAAAGGCAAGCAGGGGCGCTTCCGCCAGAACCTGCTGGGCAAGCGCGTCGACTACTCTGGCCGCTCGGTTATCGTCGTGGGGCCGGAGCTCAAGATGCACCAGTGCGGCCTCCCCAAGGAGATGGCGCTGGAGCTCTTCAAGCCCTTCGTGATGAAGCGGCTGGTGGAGGAGGGCTACGCCCACAACATCAAGAGCGCCAAGCGCATGGTCGAACGCATGCGGGACGAGGTGTGGGACGTGCTGGAGGAGGTCATCCGGGAGCACCCGGTGCTGCTCAACCGCGCGCCCACGCTGCACCGCCTGGGCATCCAGGCCTTCGAGCCGGTGCTGGTGGAGGGCAAGGCCATCCAGATCCACCCGCTGGTCTGCACTGCCTACAACGCCGACTTCGACGGCGACCAGATGGCCGTGCACGTGCCGCTCTCGGCTGAAGCCCAGGCTGAGGCGCGCATCCTCATGATGGCGGCCAACAACATCCTCAACCCCAAGGATGGCGCCCCGGTGGTCACGCCCACACAGGACATGGTCATGGGCTGCTACTACCTGACCCTCGAACGCCCGGGTGCCATAGGGGAGGGCAAGATCTTCTCCTCCCCCGACGAGGCGGTGCTCGCCTATGAGCTCGGTGAGGTGGACCTGCACGCCAAGGTGCGCGTCCGCTGGAAGGGCCGGATGCTCGAGACGACCGTGGGCCGGGTGATCTTCAACGAGCAGCTCCCCGAAGGCGTGTTGCCCGAGGAGGAGCAGTTCCTGAACCGCGTTGTCGACAAGAAGCAGCTCGGCCGCCTCGTCGCCCTCTGCTACCGGCGGCTCGGTAGCGCGGCCACGGCGCGCGCCCTGGACAGGATCAAGGCCCTGGGCTTCCGTTTCGCCACCAAGGCCGGCACGACCATCGGCATCACTGACATCGTCATCCCGGAGGAGAAGAGCGCGATCCTCAGCGAGGCGGACCAGGCGGTGGAGGAGATCGATGCCCAGTACCGGCGCGGGCTGCTCACCGACGAGGAGCGGTACCAGAAGGTCATCGAGGTGTGGACGCAGGCCAAGGACAAGCTGACGGACACCCTCATGAAGAAGATGGATCGGTTCAACCCGGTCTACATGATGGCCATCTCTGGCGCTCGCGGCAACGTGAACCAGCTCTCCCAGCTCGCCGGCATGCGCGGGCTGATGGCCGATCCTTCCGGCCGCACCATCGAGCTCCCCGTGCGGGCAAACTTCCGCGAGGGGCTGACGGTGCTCGAGTACTTCACCTCGACCCATGGCGCCCGGAAGGGCCTGGCGGACACTGCCCTGCGCACGGCCGACTCGGGTTACCTGACGCGGCGCCTGGTGGACGTGGCCCAGGACGTAATCGTGCGCGAGGAGGACTGCGGCACCGACCGGGGGATCACCGTCACGGAGATCCGGGACGGGAACGAGCAGATCGAGACGCTCCAAAACCGCATCGTCGGCCGCGTGGCGGTCTCCGACATCCGGCACCCGGAGACCGGTGAGCTCCTGGTGGGGGCCGGTGAGGAGATCGATGAGGAGGCGGCGGACGCCATCGTGGCCGCGGGCATCGACAAGGTGGAGATCCGGTCCGTGCTGACTTGCCGTACCCGCTTCGGGGTGTGCGCGCGGTGCTATGGTCGGAACCTGGCCACCGGCCACCTCGTGGACGTGGGGGAGGCGGTTGGCATCATCGCCGCCCAGTCCATCGGGGAACCGGGCACGCAGTTGACGATGCGGACGTTCCACCTGGGCGGCGTGGCCGGCGAGGACATCACCCAGGGCCTGCCGCGCGTGGAGGAGTTGTTCGAGGCGCGCCGCCCGAAGGACCCCGCCATCATCGCCGAGGCCCTCATCACGGAACTGGCGGGCCGGGTGGAGATCTTCGAGGGCAAGGGCAAGAGGGAGATCCGCATCATCGGCCAGGAGGGGGAGGAGGTCACCTACCAGGTGCCCTTCGGCGCCCGCATCAAGGTCAGGCCGGGTGACTGGGTGGAGCTGGGCGACGAGCTCACCGAGGGGCCGGTGAACCCGCACGACATCCTCAAGGTGAAGGGCGTGCAGGCGGTGCAGCTCTATCTCCTGCAGGAGGTGCAGCGTGTCTACCGCATGCAGGGGGTGGAGATCAACGACAAGCACATCGAGGTCATCATCCGCCAGATGCTCCGCAAGGTGAAGGTGGAGGACCCCGGCGACACCGACCTCCTGCCCGGCGGCCTGGTCGACCAGTTCGAGCTCGAGGACGCCAACGCGCGGGTGCTGGCGGAGAACGGGGAGCCTGCCGTCGCGAAACCGGTGCTCCTGGGGATCACCAAGGCCTCGCTGGCCACCGACTCGTTCCTGTCGGCGGCCTCCTTCCAGGAGACCACGCGCGTTCTCACGGAGGCCTCCATCAAGGGCAAGCGCGATCCGCTGCTCGGGCTCAAGGAGAACGTCATCATCGGGAAGCTGGTTCCCGCAGGAACGGGCATGTCGCGGTATCGCAACATCAAGATCGAGGTCGAAGGGCAGGATGAGCCCGCTGCCGGGGTTGTGGGAACGGCGCAGCCGGAGTACCATGAGGGCGCGGCGTTTACGCCGAATGCCGCCGGTGTCGGGGATCATGTCTTCACGGAGGTAGGGAAAGTCTCCGGTTGACACCGATTTTGCCCGGTGCTAGAATGTAGGAGCGTTTGCCAGGGCCCGGGTTGGCCCAATGATATCCGTCGAGGAGGGTCGACGGTGCCCTACGAACGCATAAAGGTCGCCCGCTCCCGCGTGGTGGGCACCAAGCAGACGTATAAAGCCGTCGAGCGGGGGCAGGCGCGGGTAGTATTCATAGCCAGGAACGCTGAGGAAAGGGTAACGGCGCCGCTGGTGCGCCTCTGCCGCGAGAAGGGCGTCGACATCGTGATGGTGGACGACATGAAGGCCCTCGGCGAGGCCTGCGGGATCGAGGTGGGCACCGCATCGGCGGCGATCCTCGCGGAGTGACGCAACGGAGTTGGGAATGTGGCCCGGAAAAGGAGGCCCTTTCCGGGCCACATCAACGCCCTGGCTGAGTCTCGGTCGCGGACCGGGACGGCATACCCGGAAGAGTGGGGGCCCGGGTGCCGTGCGGGCGACGCCAGCGGCGTTCCGTTTGTTAAGGTGAGACGTGGGATATGAGGCTGTACGGGGCCTCGGCTGCTTGGGTTGGGAGGGTGCCTGATGCCGACGATCAATCAGTTGATTCGCATGGGGCGCGAGGCAGCGGAGAAGAAGACGAAGTCGCCGGCCCTGCGCGGCAACCCGCAGAAGCGCGGGGTGTGCGTCCAGGTGCGCACGCAGACGCCCAAGAAGCCGAACTCGGCGCTGCGGAAGGTCGCCAGGGTGCGCCTTGCCAACGGTGTGGAGATCACGGCGTACATCCCCGGCGAGGGGCATAACCTGCAGGAGCACTCGGTGGTGCTGGTCCGTGGCGGCCGCGTGAAGGATCTGCCGGGGGTGCGCTATCACATCGTCCGGGGCACGCTCGATGCCGCCGGCGTCGACAAGCGGCGACAGGGGCGCTCCAAGTACGGTGCCAAGCGACCCAAGAAGTGAGGAGGTATAGGGATGGGCAGGAGGGGCAGGGCCCCGCGCCGGCAGATTCCGCCGGATCCAGTGTATAACAGCGAGCTCGCAGCGCGCCTGATCAACAAGGTCATGCGGGACGGCAAGAAGGGTCTGGTGCAGCGCATTTTCTATCAAGCCATGGACTTGATCAGGGAGCGCGCCCATCGCGACCCGCTGGATGTGTTGGAGGCGGCGGTCAAGAATGCCATGCCGGCGCTGGAGGTGCGGCCGCGCCGCGTGGGTGGCGCCACCTACCAGGTGCCGATGGAGGTGCGCCCGGAGCGGCGTCTGAGCATGGCGATCCGCTGGCTCGTGGAGTCGGCTCGAACCCGCGGGGAGCGCACGATGGTCGAGCGCCTGGCGGCGGAGCTGCTCGATGCCGCGAACAACACCGGGGCGACGGTGCGGCGCCGGGACGAGCTCCACCGCATGGCAGAGGCAAACAGAGCCTTCGCGCACTACCGCTGGTAGCCTGGGGGAGGTGAGGGCATGGCCAGGGAGCATCCATTGGATCGGGTGCGGAACATAGGGATATCGGCCCATATCGATGCCGGGAAGACGACGACGACCGAACGGATCCTCTTCTACACCGGCAAGGTGCATAAGATGGGCGAGGTCCACGAGGGCGCTGCCACCATGGACTGGATGGAGCAGGAGCAGGAGCGCGGCATCACCATCACGTCG
>JBBITQ010000115.1:0-4945 GCA_037440685.1 Clostridiales bacterium | reverse complement strand
ACGCCGGGCCAGCGGGGGAGGGTACCCGGAGTACCGCCCCCATGGCCGACAGGACAAAAAAGGCTACCATAGCGGCCAGACGTCGCGACGACGACAAGAACCCGCTCACCTCACGGCGCGTATATTCGGTGTCCGCTAATTCGATGCCGTGAGACGATCGCCTTCCGCTGCAGATGGCCTTAAATTGTGCCGTTTCTGTGGAATCATGGCAGTGGATTGCGCCGCCATGTCCGTCGCTGCGGCCCCGCCCGTTGCGGCAGCGGAGGCGGGCCGGGTCGGCACGTCGGTCGGCAGGTGGGGATAGGTGCGGCTGCCGGGCGGGATCAGGTCCCCTTCCACCACGGTGCTGTGGCAGCGGGTGCACTTGTAACCCCGGAGGTAGATGTCGCGGTGGGTGAACAGCCTGTCGGCGTGGCGCACGGGATCCGAGGCGCCGGCGATCCAGCGGCCGGTGCGGGTGCCGTAGGCGCGGCGCATGTGGCACTTGAGGCAGCCCGTGTCGAAGACCTGGGTGCGAAAGGGGACGAGTTCGCGCCAGCGCCCGTTGAGCGCCGTCCAGGTGACCTGGGCCGCGTAGAGGTTCTCGCTCCAGAAGCCCAGGGAGCCGTGGCGGCTGTGGCAGTCGACGCACCTCACCGCGGCGTGGGTCGAGTGCTGCCAGGCCTTGACGATGTTGGGGTGGCAGCGCGAGCAGAAGAAGGCGTTCCCGGGCCGGTAGAGGGTGATGGCGCCGGAGGTGAAATAGGTGGTGGTCACGATGCCGCTCAGGAGGCCGGCGACGAGGACGCCTGCGGCTGCCGCCCCCGCCAGGCCTCCCAGGCGGCGAGCGGGGCGGTCACGGTCGCGACGCCACATCACAGTCCCACCCGGCGGATGTCGGCGGCGAGCCTCCCGAGCAGGATGATCGCCACCGCCTCCAGCGGCAGGCCGAGGACCGCGCCCCAGAGGAACCCGGTGACCCAGCGGCTGCCCAGCCAGCCGAAGGCGCTGTCCCTGTCCCACCCGGGCGCTGGTGCCGGCCTCGGCCCCTCGCCCTCCGGGAGGGGAAAGCGGGCGAGCGCCTCCTGTCGCCGGCGCACTGCGGCGAAGACCTGGCGCCGCCCTTTCTCGATGCGGTGGTCAACCGCCGGATATGATCCCCGCCGCGCGTGGCCGGGGAGCGGCGCGGAACGGCTCTGCCAGGCGAACGCGAGGGCCGCGAGGGCCAGGAAGGCTGCGCCGAGCCAGATGTACGGTCCCGCCATGGCATTCCCTCCGGGTGCGCGCCATGCCGGGGATAGTATTGCCAGGGCAGGGGTTTTCTAACGCAGGGGACCCTACAGCCTCTCGAGCAGGTGCTGCCGGTTGACCACCAGGCGGCCGCCGGGGTCGGTGGTGACGAGCCCCTCGCGGCGGAACTCCGCCAGCGTCCGGCTCACGCTCTCCCGCGCGGCCCCCACGAGGTTGGCGAGCTCCCGGTGGCTGAGGGGCAGGTCGAGGCGGGTGCCGGCCGGCGTGGCTACGCCGTGCTCGTCCGCCAGGCGGAGGAGGGCGCGGGCCAGCCGCCCGCGCAGGTCGCGGTGGGAGAGGTCGCGCACCCGCTGCTGCAGCATGGCGATGCGGCGGCCCATGGCGGCGAGCATGGCCACGGCGAAATCGCCGTCATGGCGCACCAGATCCAGGAGATCCGTGCGCCGTATCCCCATGAGGCGCGAGTCGGTGAGCGCCTCGGCCGTCGCCGGGTAGGTCCCGCCTTCCAGGAACCCCAGGTGCGGGAAGAAGTCGCCCGGGCGGAGGATGTTGATGATCTGCTCCTCCCCGTCAGCGGTGAGGGAGTAGACTTTCACCAGGCCGCTTTCCAGGAAGTAGACGGCCTCCACCGGGTCCCCCTCCCGGAAGATGACGCCGGACTTGGGCACGCCGCGGCGCGCCACGAGGGGCGCCAGGCGGCTGATCTGGTCCTCCCCCAGGCCGGCGAAGAGGGTGATGCGCTTGAGGAAGTCGGTGTCCACGGCGGCACCTCTCTGGCGGCCGGATCGACCACCCTGGCTGCGGTGGGGCGTTTCTCCCTGCGGGGGAGATTTCGCCGCCGGGTGCTCCGTCCTCCTGCTGTGAGCGGCGTCACGGCGGCCGGTCGCCGGAAGGTTTACATTATGGGCGCAGAAAGGGTCGGGTATGCCGACGGAAGGCGGGGATGACGGTGGACGGTTGGAAAGAGGACGATCCACTGGCGGTGCTGGCGCAGGACCACCGCGAGGCCGAGGGGCGGCTGCAGTCGGTCTTGCAGGGCACGGCGGCTGGCGGGGGCGACGTCCTGGATGGGCTGAAGGGGTTTGCCGACTACATGGAATCCGACCTGGAGCAGCATCTGCGCCGGGAGGAAGAGGCGTTGTTCCCGGCCCTGGAGCGCTACCTGGGCCGTACCGGCGGGCCGGTCGGGGTGATGCTCATGGAGCACGAGGAGCTGCGACGCCGCACCCGCGCCTTGCAGGAGGCGGTCGCCGGGGCGGTGGGGACGGAGGGAGCGGCCGCGGCTGCCGCGGTGGCCGCGGCGGAGGCGGTGGCGTCCCTGCTGGCCGAGCACATCCACAAGGAAGACCACGTGCTCTTCCCTCTGGCCATACACCTGTTGACGAAGGAGGAGAAGCGGGACGTGGCCGCCCGGCTGGGCGCGGCGGGGTGAGTAAGGAGCATGCCGGTGCCGGCGGGCGGCGCCTTCCGCGGCCTGCTGCAGGTGGCCCCGGCCGACGCCGCCAGCCCGATGTTCGGCTGTTGACCCCGTCAGACCATCGCCCTGGCCACCAGGTCGACCACCCCGGTGATCTCCACCCCCAGCCCGTAGTGCTCGTTGATGGCCTGGAGTTGCAGCTTGCAGTTGTCGCACGCCGTGGCGACGAGCTTCGCCCCGGTGGCGCGGATCTGGTCGGCCTTCGGGCGCGCCGACTTCATCTTGACCTCCACCAGCTGCGGCTCGGTGACGGCCGCCAGGCCGCCGCCGCCCCCGCAGCACCAGTTGGCGGCGCGGTTGGGCGTCATCTCACGGAAATCGGCGCAGGCGGCGTTGAGGGCGACACGGGGTTCTTCGATCACGCCGCTGTTGCGCACGAGCTGGCAGGGGTCGTGGAAGGTGACCGGCTCCGGGTTCGCCTTGGGGTCGAGCCTGATGCGGTCGTCGCGGATGATCTCGGCCACCACCTCGAGCACGTTCCTCACCTGGAACGGGAACTTCTTCTGCAGCCAGCCGCCGGCGAAGATCTTGGCGACGCGGAAGGCGTGGCCGCACTCGGTGATGACGAGCGTCTTCACGCCCAGCCGCTCCGCCTCCTCCATGACGCGCCCGGCCATGGTGCGGGCGGCGGCGTCGTCGCCGATGAAGAGTCCGAAGTTGGAGGCGTCGAAGTGCCGGCTGCTCAGGGTCCAGTCCAGGCCGGCGGCGCGGAAGATCTTCGCGGTGGAGACGATCACGCCCACGTACTTCATGAGCTGCAGCGGCGTGGGCATGAAGAGGATCTCGGCCCCCTCCCTGTCCACGGGGATCTCCGCCGCCGGGTCGCCGGTCTCCTCCTGCAGCAGCTCGTTCATGAACTCGATGCGCTCCTGGAACTGCTCCCGGGTGATGCCGAGGTTGTTGCCCGTCTGCAGGTTCGTGTCGGTGACCTCCTTCAGGCTTCCGGGGGCCTTGCCGGCGGCCACCAGCATCGTGCGCATGGAGCGGATGAGCACGGTGTTGTCGACGCCGAAGGGGCAGTACATCACGCAGCGGCGGCACATCGAGCATTGGTAGACGAGGTCCTTGAACTCCTCCAGCGCCTCCTCGGTGAGGTCGCGGGCGCCCACCAGCCACGGCAGCCTGCGCCCGGTCCAGGTGTTGTAGCGCCGCCACACGCGGCGGAAGCGTTCCGCCTTGTACGACGGGACGTGCTTGGCCTCGGGCAGAGACCGGTAGATGTGGCAGGCGTCGGCGCACGCGCCGCAGCGCACGCACGTCTCCAGCCAGGAGGCCATCTGCCTCGTCACCTTGATCTTGCCCAACAGTTCGGAACGGTCGGCCGTCTGGGCGATGGTCATCTGGCGCTCAGCTCCTCTTGTACTTGAGAGTGCGGAAGACGTTGATCACGTGCATCAGCTTGCTGAACGGGAAGTAGATCAGCAGGAGTTGGGCGAGCAAGAAGTGCGCCGTGAACGCCGGGACGTCCGGCGGCTGGGGCCGGAACACGGCCAGGCTGGCGAAGTACCGCCGGAACTGCTCCAGGTCGACGTCCATCCCGAACCGCATGGCGTTGCCGCTCACCGCCAGGCCGATGATCAGGAGGAGCAGGATGTAGTCCTCCGTCACCGACAGGGCCAGGAGGTTCGGCGTGAAGCGCCGTAGGAGCAGCAGGACGACCGTGACCAGAAGGGCGATGCCCGCGGCGGAGCCGAGCGCCTTCGAGATGGCGTCCACCTGTTCCTGCGCCAGGCCGAGGGCGTTCCAGAGGAAGCCGAACTCGGTCACCACCCGCCAGTGCCCCAGGAAGAGGAGCAGCAGGGTGAGGTGGAAGCCCCAGGCCAGGAGCCAGAACCGCTTGTTCGTGGCGAAGATGGAGGGGAAGAGGAGGATCTCCTTGGCGACGTCGGCCGCGTAGCGTTGGCCCGCGGCGGGGAAGATGATGAACTTGATACCCGTGGCGCCGGTGCGTGCCATGCGGCGAAGGTTCAGGTAAACGCCAGCCACGAAGATGACTAGCGTGACGTAAGGCAGGATGCCGTAGACTATCAAGGACATGGCATGACCTCCTATCGGCAAAGATCCCTATGGCTCCGCAGGGGAAGGACGAACATCGATCGGATTCGCTATCACCTGCCCCCAGGGGAAGATATCCCTGCGTGGTATGGTAAACCCCTAGCTCCAATATAGTACGAGGCATACTGACCCTTAATGGCACGAAATGGCTATATCCTGGCTGTTAATTAACGGATAACAGCG
>JBBITQ010000114.1:0-4969 GCA_037440685.1 Clostridiales bacterium | reverse complement strand
GCAATGAGGCCGCCGCCCTGGGCGCGCTGGCCGCCGGCTGCCGCTTCTACGCCGGCTACCCCATCACCCCGGCCACGGAGATCATGACGTGGCTGGTGCGCTGGCTGCCCCGCGTGGGAGGCGCCGTGATCCAGACGGAGGACGAGATAGCGGCCATCACCATGGCCATAGGTGCCGGTTACGCCGGGGTGCGGGCCATGACCGCCTCCTCCGGCCCCGGCTTCTCGCTGATGATGGAGGCCCTGAGCCTGGCCGGGATGACGGAGACCCCGGTGGTGATCGTGGACGTGCAGCGGGGCGGCCCGAGCACCGGCCTCCCCACCAAGACCGAGCAAGCGAACCTGAACGAGATGCTCTGGGGCTCTCACGGCGATTTCCCGCGCATCGTCCTGGCCGCGGCAACCCCCGAGGACTGCTTCTACCTGACCGCCGAAGGCTTCAACCTCGCCGAGCGCTACCAATGCCCGGTGGTCATCGCCTCCGACCTGGCCCTGGCCCTCTCCCGGCAGACGGTGGAGGGACTGGACCCCCGCAGCGTCCGCGTCGACCGCGGAGCGCTGGTCTCCGACGCCGACCTGGCCGCGGCCGGCCCGGGGGGGTATCGCCGCTACGCACTCACCCCCGACGGCATCTCGCCACGCGCCCTCCCCGGACAACGGCTGGGCCGGCACCTGGTCACCGGCGACGAGCACGACGAGGCCGGCCGCATCACCGAAGACCCGACGACGCGCGCCCGCATGATGCGGAAGCGCCTGGACAACCTCGCGGACCTGGGCCTGGTGTATGAAGGCACCCCTGATCCCGACCTCCTCCTCGTCGGCTGGGGCTCGACGTACGGAGCCATCGCCGAGGCCCGGCAGGCCCTGGAGGCCCGTGGCCGGCGGGCGGCCCACCTGCACGTCAAGGCCCTTCACCCCTTCCCCGCCGCCAGAGCGGCGGAGCGCCTCCGGCGCGCTGCACGCGTGCTCGTGGTGGAGCAGAACGCCACGGGCCAGCTCGCCGGGCTCATCCGTCGCGAAACGGGGTTCACGGGGCGGATGGCGCACTGCCTGAAGTTCGACGGCGTGCCCATACACCCGGGCGAGATCCTGGCGCGGGCCGAAGCCGCGCTGCGGACACCGCCCGACGGCCGCCCCGCAGCGCCCGGCCCCGCCGCCAGTCGCGAGGAGGTGCTCGCCTGATGCCCCGCGTCCCCGCCGAGTTTCGCGCCGAAGAACGCCCGACCTGGTGCCCGGCCTGCGGCGACTTCGCCGTCCTCACCGGGCTCCAGAAGGCTGCCGCCCGCCTGGACCTGGACCCCGACCGGATGGTGGTCGTCACCGGCATCGGCTGCTCCGGCAAGCTCTCCTCATACTTCAACTCCTACGGGTTCCACGGGATCCACGGGCGCGTGCTGCCCATCGCCCAGGGGATCAAGCTTGCCAACCGCGACCTGACGGTAATAGCGGCCGGCGGGGATGGAGACGGCTACGGCATCGGCGGCAACCACTTCATCCACGCCTGTCGGCGCAACGTGGACATCACATACATCGTGATGGACAACCACGTCTACGGCCTCACCAAGGGCCAGGCCTCGCCCACCAGCGAGAAGGGGTTCCGCACGGTGACGAGCCCCGAGGGCGTGGCCGAGGAGCCCGTCAACCCGCTGCTCCTGGCGCTGGCCTCCGGGGCCGGGTTCGTGGCCCAGGTCTTCTCCGGCCGCCTGGAACCCCTGGTGCGCGCCGTGGAACGGGCCATCCGGCACAGGGGCTTCGCCCTCGTGAACGTGTTCACCCCCTGCGCCACCTTCAACCTAGTCAACACCTACGACTGGTATGAGGAGCACCTCGTGGACCTGGACGCCGACCCCGGCTACGACCGCACGGACCGCGCCGCCGCCATGGCCAAGGTCCTGGAACACGGCGGCCTGGTCACGGGCGTCGTCTTCGAGGACCCGGACCGCCCCACCTTCGAGGAGTCCCTCCCGGGCTACGCGCGCCAGCCCCTGACTTCCCTGGACCTGCGCCTCGACCGGAAGCTCTGGGACACCCTGGTGACGGAGTTTGCCTGATGACCGCCGTGGCTGGCCAGGTCCCGAACCGACTGCCCCAGAACCCTCATGTCCTCAATGGTGACGATGGCCCACCGCCCGCCGTCCCTCGCAGCCCTGAGGATAGCCTGCACTTGCCTGCGCAGGCCGGTGGCCCGCCCCACCAGGCGGACGTCCACCACCACGCCGGCCTCGTCGGCGCGCACCAGCCGCGCTCCGGCCAGCCAGTAACGGTCGACGGAAACGCGGGGCAACCCCCCTCCCTCCACGAACCGCTTAATCGCCACGCCAAGCCCCTGGTGGCGCGGCAACTCGGCCTGAGCCGAGAGGAGAAGGTCTCTGACCTTGGGGTCGGAGCACGTATCGGGATCCACGGTGATGGGGACGAAATAACTCCGCCCGAGCCAGTCCACCTTGAGCAGGTTGTACTCGTAGTCGGGCTCCGCGCGGAAATGGGTCCCCGCCACGGGCGGCAGGGGCGGCAGGACGACGGCCGGGCAGAAAATGTCCGGCGGCATCGGCACGACGATCTCGCCCTGGGGGGAGCGGACCGCCGCGCCGTTGGCGTGCCACACCACCGCCTGGAGGACGCCGCGGGTGCCGGGGCCAGGGAACCACTCCGCCACCTGGTTGCCCGGCCCCTCCGCCACCACCCACGTTCCCCGGCCATCGTGCCCCGGGCCGGTCCCGGTCAGGAGGAACTGCACCCAGGCCACGCTCCCTTCGCTGGCGACGGAGAGCGCCAGGGGCGGCCCGTCCGCGTCCACGACGAATCGCCGGCCCTCCGCGCCGGGCAGGTACCTCTCCGCCCGGTCGCCCTGGCGGACGTCGAGAGCGATCACCGGCGGCACCACCTGCACCGGGCCGTCCGCGGCCTCCTCCTCACGGGCGCCGCAGCCGCCTGCAACCGTGAGGCAGGCGAGGATCGCCGCGGCCAAGCCAGCCCGGATCAGGTTCCGGCCCATGATCACCCTCCTATTCCTTCGGCTTCACCACGACCACGTGGAGCTCCCGCAACTGCCGCTCCTCCACTGGCGCGGGGGCGTCGGTCATGGGGTCGGTGGCGCGGGCCGTCTTGGGGAAGGCGATGACGTCGCGGATGGAGGGCACCCCGGCCATGAGGGCGATCATGCGGTCCAGCCCCAAGGCGATGCCGCCGTGCGGCGGCGTGCCGTACTCGAAGGCGTCCAGGAGGAAGCCGAACTTGGCCCGCGCCTGTTCCGGCCCGATGCCGAGGGCGCGGAACATCCGCTCCTGGACGTCCCGGCGGTGGATGCGAATGCTGCCGCCGCCGAGTTCCGTCCCGTTCAGCACCAGGTCGTAGGCGCGGGCGCGCACCCGCGCCGGCTCCGCCTCCAGCCGGTCGAGTTCGGACGCCACCGGCGACGTGAAGGGATGGTGCACGGCCACCCAGCGCTTTTCCTCGTCATCCCACTCCAGCAGGGGGAAGTCGGTGACCCAGGTGAAGCGGAAGTCGTCCGCCGACGGCGCACCGGCGGCACCCGCCGCGGCCGCTCCGGGCGCGGGGACGAGGCCCAGCCGCCGCGCCAGGGAGGCGCGCAGTTGTCCGAGCACCTCCACGGCGGTGCGCCAGCGGTCGGCGGCGAAGAGGCAGACGTCGCCCGGCCGGGCGCCCCTCCGTGAAGAACTTGGCGATGGGCGAGCGCACCGAGGCGGCCGGGCCGGCCGGGGCGTTCCCCTCCTTGCCCGGGGCTTCGACGTACATCCAGGCGAGCCCCTTGGCGCCGTAACCCCTGGCCTCCTCGGTGAGGTCGTCCAGGTCCTTGCGGCTGAAGGACCTCTCCCCCGCCCCGGCGCCGGTGACGGCGATGCCCTTGACGCAGCCGTCCGGCTGGGCGGCCGCGTCGGCGAAGACCTTGAAGCCCGAGTTCCGCACCGCCTCGGTCACGTCCCGGATCTCCAGGCCGTAACGCAGGTCGGGCTTGTCCGAGCCGTAGCGGTTCATGGCCTCGTCCCAGGAGAGGCGGGGAAACGGCGTGGAGAGTTCCAGGCCCAGGCCGGCCCGGAAGGCCTCGGCCACCATCCCCTCGGTGACGGCGATGACGTCCTCCTCGTCCACGAACGACATCTCGACGTCGATCTGGGTGAACTCGGGCTGCCGGTCGGCCCGCAGGTCCTCGTCGCGGAAGCAGCGCACGACCTGGAAGTAGCGCTCCAGGCCGGCGACCATGAGCAACTGCTTGAAGAGTTGAGGCGACTGGGGCAGGGCGAAGAAGTCGCCGGCGTTCAGCCGGCTGGGAACCAGGAAGTCCCGCGCCCCCTCGGGCGTGGAGCGGGTGAGCATGGGCGTCTCGATCTCGAGGAAGCCCCGGCGGTCGAGGTCGTCGCGCAGCGCCTTGACGACCCGGTGGCGGAGGATGAGATTGCGCTGCATGTCGGGACGGCGCAGGTCGAGGTACCGGTGGCGCAGGCGCACCAACTCGTCGGTTTCCACCCCCTCCTCGATCTCGAAGGGGGGAGTCTTGGCGCGGTTGAGGATCTCGACGGTGTCCGGCTCCACCTCGACGGCGCCCGTGGGCAGCTTGGGATTGACCGTTTCCGGGGCGCGCCGGACCACCCGGCCCCGGACCGCCGCCACGTACTCGGCGCGCAGGGCGCCGGCGGCTTCGTGGGCCGCCGGGTTGCGCCGCGGATCGGCCACCACCTGCACGATCCCGCTCCGGTCGCGCAGGTCGATGAAGGTCAGCCCCCCAAGGTCGCGCACCCGCTGCACCCACCCGGCCAGGACCACCTCCCGGCCGACGTGCGCTTCCCGCAATTCTCCGCAACCATGGGTCCGCTTCACCGCGCCGACCGCCCCTCCCCGCAACGCTTGACACCGACCGCCCAAGCCCCGGCCGCGCAAACCCGTTCCCGCCGAAGTCGCGTATATTGGAAAGGCGCGGGGATTTCCTCCGGGAAAGGGATCGCGGCCCGGTC
>JBBITQ010000113.1:0-4986 GCA_037440685.1 Clostridiales bacterium | reverse complement strand
CGGCATCGGCCTGCGCCGCGCCCTGCAGCGGCGCGCACGTCGGGAGAAGATCCGGGCCGCCACCGGACAAGGCCCGGTACAGGCTGTCCCGCTCCACTGGCTGGCGGCCCAACTGCTCTATGTAGAAGACCAGTTCCTCCTCCGCCTGGAACTGGGGGCTCTGCGCGCCCACCGCGTGGTAGATCCTCTCTTCCCGCACGGTGCCGTCCAGGTCGTTCGCGCCGAAGGCCAGCGCGAGCTGCGCCATCTTTGGGGTCATCGCCACCCAGTAGGCCTTGATGTGGCGGAAGTTGTCCAGAAGGAGCCGGGAAACGGCCACCACCCGGAGCATGTCCCAGCCGCTGGGCCCCGGGAGGCGCCGCAACTCGCCCAGCGGTGTGTGCTCAGGGTGGAACGCCAGGGGGACGAAGCACTGGAAGCCGCCCGTCTCGTCCTGCAGGTCGCGCAGGGCCAGCAGGTGGTCCACCCGCTCCTCCGCCGTCTCCACGTGGCCGTAGAGCATCGTGGCGTTGCTCGGAAGCCCCAGCCTGTGGGCGGCGCGGTGGATCTCCAGCCAGCGCGCCCCGCTCGTCTTGGGCCGGCAGATGATGCGCCGCACCCGCTCGGAGAAGATCTCGGCGCCCCCGCCCGGAAGGGTGTCCAACCCCGCCGCCATGAGCCGCCGCAGCACCTCCTCCACGGAGAGGCCGGACACGCGGCTCATGTGATCGATCTCCACGGCGGTGAAGGCCTTGAGCAGGACGTGCGGGAAGCGCGCCTTCAGCCGGCGCAGCATCTCCTCGTAGTACTCGAGGGGCAGGTCGGGGTGGAGGCCGCCCACGATGTGGAGTTCCCGCGCCCCCTGGGCGACGAAGCGGGCGGCCCGGGCCTCGATCTCCTCGAGGCTCAGGGTGTACGCCTCCGGCGCAGCCGGCCGCTGCCCGAAGCCGCAGAACCGGCAGCTCAGGGCGCAGACGTTGCTGTAGTTGATGTGGGCGTTGTCATTGAAGTAGACGGCATCCCCCGCGCGCAGGCGCCGCGCCTGGTCGGCGAGGTAGCCGAGGGCGAGGATGTCCCGGCTCTCCATGAGGAAGAGCCCCTCTTCCCGGGAGAGACGCGCGCCGGCCTCCACCTTCTCCGCGATGGCCCGCATCTCAGGCGACAACAGCGAGACCACGGCCGCCCGGCGCCCCCTCCCCGACTGAACCGCCGTTCAGTCACCGCCATTTTACAGGCGCCGCCGCCCGCTGTCAACGGCGCCAGTCGCCAGCCTAGAGCCCCAGGCTGGAGCCGGTGTCGGGCGGCGCGCCGTCGCCCGCCCCGGGCCGGGGCATGGCGATGACCGCGCCGAAGTCGCTATAGCGGACCTCGTACCGGAGCCGTGCCGAACCCCGCACGTCCCCCGCGGCGATGCGGGCTTCCGCACCCACCTCCACACGGCTCACCAGGAAGGTCTCGGCGTCGATGTATGCCCGCAGCTCCAGCCGTCGCGACATCTCCCGGACGGCTTCCTCCGCGGCAGCCGCCAGGTCGTCTCCAGGCGCCGCTCCGCTCGTGCCTGCATAGACAGCCTCCGGTCCCAGCAGGTCTTCACCCTTGCAGAGAAACCTGATCACATAGTGCCGGCGCCCGCCGATGACGGCGTCTTCCTCGAAGATGGGGACGATGCCCCTCTGGAGGTCGGCTGAGGGGTTGTTCCCGCCGTTCCCCTGCAATATCTGCCCCGCCTCCTCGCTCGGCAGCCACACTCCGTCCGCCCGCACCCAGGCGCCGGCGGCGTCGCGGAACAGCTCCAGGGGACCGACGGCCCCGGTCTCGGAGTCCCAGGCATCGATGCGCAGATATGTCTCCTCCCCCTGCACGGCGCCGGAGAGGGTGACCGTCGTACTCGCTCCCAGGACATCGTAAGGGGCGCCGGCGGCTTCCGCCGTGACCTCCACGCTGTAGCCGCCGTGAAACCGGTACGAGGACACGGCTTGGTGAGCGGCGTCGCTGCGCCGGAGCACCTCCTCGGGCGTCAGGCCGTCCCGCGTCTCCACCAGGCGGACCCGCACCTCGCGGGCCGAGTCGTCCCAGGTCACCTCGGCCCCGAAAACCTGGCTGAGGAAACGGAGAGGTACCATGGTACGGCCAGCGATGATGGTGGCCGGCGTGTCGAGTGCCACCGGTCTCCCATCCACGAAGGCGACCGCGTCGTCGATGGCGAGGATGACGGTGTGACCGCGGCGGGTCAGGGTCACGGCGCGCTTGGTCGGCTCCCAGGAGACCGCGGCCCCCAGGGCCTCGGCCACGGCGCGGACCGGCACCAGGGTGCGCCCGTTGACGATGGCGGGCGGAGCGCTGGTCTCGATGCTATAGCCGTTCACGAAGAGGGACGGCGGCTTTCCGGCGCGGGCTGCGACCGCCGTCCCGGTGCCAGCCGCCGACCCGCGCGGCGCGGCCGCAAGCGCGGGCGATCCCAGGACGGAGGCTGCCAACAGCACTGCTGCCAAGGCTGGTGTGCGCACGAAGCTACCCCCGCCAAATCAGTGGCTAGGGTTACCATCGTGGACGACGGCCCGCCTTTTGAGCGTCCCCCGCCGTCCCCGGGGCGCCTCAGAACCAGTGGTAGAGCATGAGATACACCAGCGGACCGGTGACCGCCACATACACCCACAACGGGAAGGCGGAACGCCCCAGCCTGCAGTGCCGGTCGAGCCGCCGGCGCCGCGCCTGCAGCACGGCGGCCAGGACCATAGGCGTGCTCACGGTAGCCAGGAGCACGTGGGAGATCATCACGGGATAGTAGACCTTCTTCGCCCAGGCGGGCCCCGGGAACGGCGTGATCCCGTAGATCAGGAACCGGGCGATGTAAAGGGCCAGGAACACGGCCAGGATGGCGATGGCCGTCGCCATGCTCCGTCTGTGCCGTTCGCGCTCCCCGCGGCGGATGGACGACATCCCCACGAGGATGAAAACCCCGCTGACCGTCACCAAAACCGCGTTCAGCGCCGACATCATCTGCTGCATCCGTTAAACCCCCCCCTTTTCTTAGTTTTGTCTCCCACCCCCCGACATTCCTGCCGACCCATCCTCAACGGGTGCCGGCGTCCCCCCGCGTCCACGATGCCTTTGGCCGCCAGGACGGTCTCGCGCAGGTGGATGTTGATGGTCGAGAAGTCCGACCGGTCGGCCAGGAACCGCAGACGGCCGCGCAAGGAACTATCTGCCGCCCCGTGCCGGGCGCCGTAGCGGTCAGCCGGTCAAGGCCGGGGAGCCGTCCCACGCCTCCGGCCGCCCCCGCCGCCTGGGAATCCTGTTCCGCCTGGCACCGCCTTCAGCCGACTCTCCCGTCAGCCGCGGCGCCCGGGGAACCGCAACAGCCGGGCGGCGTTAAGTGTCACCAGCACCGTGGCCCCCATGTCGGCCAGGATCGCCAGCCACAGCGTCAGCCAGCCGTCCACCGCCGCCGCGACCGCCACCGCCTTCAACGCCAGCGCGAAGGCGATGTTCTGCCGCACCATCCCCATGGTGCGTCGGCTCAGGCGCACCAGGAAGGGGAGGAGCGCGAGGTCGTCGGACATCAGCACCACGTCCGCCGTCTCGAGGGCCACGTCGTTCCCCGCCCCGCCCATCGCGATCCCCAGGGTGGCTGCCGCCAAGGCGGGCGCGTCGTTCACCCCGTCGCCGACCATGGCCACCGCGCCATAGCGCTGCCGCAGCTCCCGGACCACCGCCACCTTATACTCCGGCAGGAGCCCGGCCCGCACCTCGCTGATGCCCGCCTCCCGGGCCACCGCCTCCCCCGCGGCGGCGCTGTCCCCCGTGAGCATGACCACGTGCCGCACGCCCGCCGCCCCGAGCTCTTGCAAGGCGGCAACGGTGGCGGGTCGCAAGGCGTTGGCCACGGCGAAAGCGGCCAGCACCCGGCGCGCCGTCCCCAGCAGCATCGCCGTCTTGCCCTCGGCCTGGAACCGGTCCACCACCGGCGCTGCCGCCGCCGTCTCCGCGCCGAGTTCCGCGAAGAGGCGCAAACTGCCCACGTAGTAGCGTTCGCCGTCCAGGACCGCGCTGGCCCCCCGGCCCGGCAGCGCCCGGAAATCGGCCGCGTTGGGCGCGGTGGCGCAGGTGTGGTCCGCCGCCTCGGCCGCCGCCACGATGGCTCGGGCCAGGGGGTGCTCCGACAACCGCTCCAGTTCGCCCGCCAGGCAGAGGGGGCAGACACCGTCGTCGGCCAGGCGCACCACATCGGTCACGACCGGCCGCCCCTCGGTGAGGGTGCCTGTCTTGTCGATGGCGAGCGCCTCCAGCCGCGCCGCCGCCTCCAGGTGCCGGCCCCCCCTTGATCAGCACCCCGTGGCGCGCCGCGTTGCCGATGGCCGACACCAGCGCCACCGGCGTGGCTATCACCAGCGCGCACGGGCAGCCGACGACGAGGAGCGCCAGGGCCTCATACGCCCACCGCCCCCAGGGCTGCCCGAAAACCACGGGCGGCACGACCGCCACCCCTGCCGCCAGGAACACGATCGCCGGTGTGTAGTAGCGGGCGAAGGCGTCGACGAAGCGCTGGGTGGGGGCGCGCTGCGCCTGGGCCGCCTCCACGAGGTGGATGATGCGCGCCAGCGTCGTGTCCGTGCCGTGCCGGAGCGCCTCCACCTCCAGGGCGCCTTCGCCGTTCACCGTCCCGGCGAAGACCTCGTCGCCCGGCATCTTCTCCACCGGGACCGACTCGCCCGTCACCGCCGACTGGTCCACCGCCGACGCCCCGCGCAGGACGCGGCC
This sequence comes from Clostridiales bacterium, assembly GCA_037440685.1. Taxonomy (GTDB): domain Bacteria; phylum Bacillota; class Sulfobacillia; order DYIH01; family JBBITQ01; genus JBBITQ01. The sequence goes on along the minus strand of JBBITQ010000113.1, from coordinate 246 downwards.
GTCGACGGCGATCCTCTCACCCGGCCGCACGATCACCACGTCGCCCGGCACCACCTCTTCCACCGCGACGGTGACCTCCGCGCCACCGCGCCGGAGCCGCGCCATGCGGGGCGCCAGGTCGACCAGGGCCCTGATCGCCCCCCGCGCCCGGTCGAGGGCGCGCTCCTCCAGCACTTCCGAGAGGTTGTAGAGGAAGGCGACGACGGCCCCCTCGCGCCACTCGCCGATGAGGGCCGCCCCCACCAG
>JBBITQ010000112.1:0-5051 GCA_037440685.1 Clostridiales bacterium | reverse complement strand
AGGCGGTGGGGCGGGCGGCGGGCGAGGTGGTCAAGGAGGTGCGCCGCCAGTTCCGGGAGATCCCGGGGTTGATGGAAGGAACGGCGAAACCCGATTACGCCCGCGCCGTCGACATCGTCACCCGCTCCGCCCTCAGGGAGATGGTGCTGCCCGGGCTGATCCCGGTGGCGGCGCCCATCGTCGTGGGCATCGGGCTGGGGCCCAAGGCGCTGGGCGGTCTGCTAGTGGGATCCATCGTCACCGGCCTCTTCCTGGCCATCCAGATGACCAGTGGGGGCGGCGCCTGGGACAACGCCAAGAAGTTCATCGAGGAGGGGGCCCACGGCGGCAAGGGCAGCCCAGCTCACGCCGCGGCCGTGACCGGGGACACCGTCGGGGACCCCTTCAAGGACACGGCGGGCCCCGCCATGAACCCGATGATCAAGGTGATCAACATCGTGGCCCTTCTGGTGGCCCCCTTCGTGGCGCGCCTCTGGCTGCACTAGGCGCACGGGAACGCCGCGCGCCCGGCGAAGGAGGCCCGGGAGCCCAGCTCCTCTTCGATGCGCAGGAGTTGGTTATACTTGGCGACGCGGTCCGTGCGGGACGGCGCCCCCGCCTTGATCTGCCCCGCCCGCGTGGCTACGGCCAGGTCGGCGATGAAAGTGTCCTCCGTCTCGCCTGACCGGTGCGAGACGATGCGGGCGTACCCGGCGCGCTCGGCGGCCCTCATGGCATCCATGGTCTCGGTGAGGGTGCCGATCTGATTGACCTTGATCAGGATAGCGTTGGCGACCTTGGCCGCGATCCCGCGGGCCAGGCGCTCCACGTTCGTGACGAACACGTCGTCGCCCACCAGTTGCAGGCGGCCTCCGAGCCGCTCGGTCAAGAGCCGCCAGCCGTCCCAGTCCTCCTCCGCCATCCCGTCTTCGATGGAGACGATGGGATAGCGGTCGATCCAGGCCTCGTACATCTCCACCATCCCGGCGGCGTCCCGTTCCACGCCTTCGCCCGCCAGCACGTAACGGCCGCCACGGTAGAGCTCCGTCGCCGCCACGTCCACGGCCAGGAAGACGTCCTCGCCGGGCCGGTACCCGGCGCGCTCGATGGCCTCGACGATGCGGTCGAGGGCCTCGGCGTTGGAACGCAGGTCCGGCGCGAAGCCACCCTCGTCACCCACCCCGGTGTGGAGGCCACGCTCGACCAGCACGGCACGGAGCGCGTGGAAGACCTCAGCCCCCATGCGCAAGGAGTCGGCGAAACTGCCCGCGCCGGCGGGGACAATCATGAATTCCTGGACGTCCAGGTTATTGGCGGCATGCTTGCCCCCGTTCATAATGTTCATGAGGGGCACGGGGAGCAGGTCGGCATCCACGCCGCCCAGGTAGCGATACAGCGGCTGGCCGGTCGCCAGGGCTGCCGCCTTGGCCACGGCCAGGGAGACCGCCAGGATGGCGTTCGCACCCAGCCGCGACTTGTTGGGCGTGCCATCCAGTTCCGTGAGCAAGCGGTCCACGCCTTCCTGGTCGAGAGCATCCCGCCCCATGAGCGCGGGGGCGATGATGCTCGCGACGTGCGCCACGGCGCGCCGCACCCCCTTCCCACGATAGCGGGCCTCCTCCCCGTCCCGCAGTTCCACGGCCTCGTAAGCGCCGGTCGAGGCGCCGGAAGGCACTGCCGCGCGCCCCAGCACCCCGTTCTCGAGGATGACATCGGCTTCCACGGTCGGGTTCCCGCGGGAATCGAGGATCTCACGGGCGGTCAGTCTGCGGATGGCGGTTGGCGCAGGCAAGCGAGGCACCTCCGGTCTCGGTTTCGATGAGGCTGTGTCCGTCCATCTCCTCGGGCTGCGGAAGGCCCAGCAGTTGGAGGAGGGTCGGCGCCACATCGGCCAGCGTGCCGGGGTGCAGGCGCCAACCTTCTGCCCCGTGAGCCACCAGGATGCAGGGTACCGGGTTGGACGTATGGGCTGTGTAGGGCTGTCCGCCGTCCTCATCCAGCATGCGCTCGGCGTTGCCATGGTCGGCCACGATCAGCGCCGCCCCGTCGGCGGCCAGGATGGCGTCCACCACCTCGCCGAGGCAGGCGTCCACCGTCTCAATGGCCTGGATGGCTGCCTTCAGGTTGCCGGTGTGTCCCACCATGTCCGGGTTGGCATAGTTGAGGACGACGAGCCGGTAGGCATCCGACCGCAATTCCTCCAGCAGGCGCCGCGTGACCTCGCGGGCGCTCATCTCCGGGCACAGGTCGTAGGTGGCCACCTTCGGCGAAGGGACGAGCACCCGCTTCTCCCCGGGGAAGACCTGCTCCTCGCCCCCGTTGAAGAAATAAGTGACATGGGCGTATTTCTCCGTCTCGGCGATGCGGAGCTGCTTCCAGCCCCGCCGGCTCACCAGCTCCCCCAGGGTTTTGCGCAGGTGCTGGCGCGGGAAGGCCACCGGCACCTCCAGGCTGTCGTCGTAGCCGGTCATGGTGACGAAATGAACGGGGACGCGGCGCCGGGAGAAGGCCCCGAAGTCCTCCTGGACGAAAGCCCGCGTGAGCTGCCGGGCGCGATCGGCACGGAAGTTGAAGAAGATCACCGCATCGCCGGGGGCCACCCGGCCCACCGGCTCCCCGCCGGGCGCCACGATGACGGTGGGCGTCACGAACTCGTCCGACTCCCCCCGGGCATAGGCGCTCTCCAAGGCCTCCCTCGGACCGGAGGCTGAAAGCCCTTGCCCCTCGGCAACCGCCCGATAGGCCTTCTCCGTGCGCTCCCATCGGTTGTCGCGGTCCATGGCGTAGTAGCGGCCCATGACGCTGGCCACCGTGCCGGTACCCAGACGCGCGATCTCGGTCTCCAGGGCGTCCAGGTAACGGCCGGCGCTGCGGGGGAGCACGTCACGCCCGTCGAGGATGGCGTGGACGAACACCCGCTCCGCGCCCCGGTCCCGGGCTAGCCGCAGGAGGGCGAAGAGGTGCTGGATGTGGCTGTGCACGCCCCCGTCGGAGACCAGGCCCAGGAGGTGGAGGGCCCGCCCGTCCCGGGCGCGGTCCACCGCCTCCACCAGCGCGTGGTTGGTGAAGAAGTCCCCGCTGTTGATGGCGCGGTGGATGCGGCTGAGATCCTGATAGACTACGCGGCCGGCGCCCAGGTTCAGGTGCCCCACGTTGGAGTTGCCCATCTGCCCTTCCAGCAAACCGACAGCCTCGCCGTCGGTGCGCAGGGTGGTGTGGGGGTAACGGGCCAGCAGCCGGTCCATCACCGGCTTCCGGGCCAGCGCGATGGCGTTTCCTTCGGTTTTCTCGCTGATGCCCCAGCCGTCGAGCACGACCAGGGCCACAGGGCCAGGGATCAAAGCGCTTGACCTCCCCGCGGAAGCGCGTGGCATCTGGGCAAGGCGCTGCTACGCCCGGACCGCCTGGGCGGCGTGCACGATTGCGGTGAAGGAATCCGCCTTGAGGCTGGCACCACCCACGAGCGCTCCGTCGATCTCGGGCTCCTCCATGAATTCCGCCATGTTGGCCGGTGTCACGCTGCCGCCGTAGAGGATGCGCAGGCGGGCCGCCGCCGCGGAGCCGGCGATGCCGGCCGCCACGCCCCGGATGAGCCCCGCCACTTCGTTGGCGTCGGCGCCGGTGGCAGGCCGGCCGCTCCCGATGGCCCACACGGGTTCGTAAGCCACGGCGAGCGCCGCGACCTGGTCAGGCTCCAGTCCCTCCAAGGCCGCCTGCACCTGGCGCCGCACCGCCGCTTCGGTCATGCCGGCCTCCCGATCCGCCCACTTCTCCCCCACGCAGACGATGGGGATCAGCCCCGCCCCCAGCGCGGCGCGGACCTTCCTGGGCACGGTCTCGTCGGTCTCACCGAAATACTGCCTCCGTTCCGAATGGCCGATGATCACGAAGCGGCAACCGACGTCCCGCAACATCACCGGAGAGACCTCGCCGGTGAAGGCGCCCTCCTTTTCCCAGTGGACGTTCTGCGCCCCCAAGTGCAGGGCGGAACCAGCCAGCTCCGCCCCCACCGCCGCTAGGGCCGTGAAGGGCGGGCAGAGCACCACCTCCGCCCCGGAGCAGCCGTCCAGCTCGGCGCGCAGCGCGCGGGCCAGTTGCCTGGCCTCGCCTATGGTCTTGAACATCTTCCAGTTCCCCGCCACGAGGGGAACACGCGCGACCCCATCACCCATCTTCCATCCCCCCGTCAACGGTCCTGCAGGCAGGCGACCCCGGGCAGCTCGCGCCCCTCCAAGAACTCCAGGGAGGCGCCGCCGCCGGTGGAGACGTGGCTGATACGGTCGGCGAGCCCGGTGCGCTCCAGAGCGGCCACGGAGTCGCCGCCGCCGACGACCGTGAAGGCACTGCTCTCGGCGAGAGCCCGCGCCATCCCCTCGGTCCCCTTGGCGAAGGCCGGCCACTCGGCCACCCCCATCGGGCCGTTCCAGAACACCGTCTTGGCCTCCCTGACAGCCTCAGCGTAACGTTTGACGGTCATAGGCCCGATGTCGAGGGCGAGCCACTCGTCGGGGATCTCGCTCACGGCCACCACCTTGTGATCGGCGTCGGCCATGAAGAAGTCCCCCACCACCACGTCTATGGGCAGCAGCAGGTTCTTGCCCTCCTCGCGCGCCCGCGCGATGAGTTCCTGGGCGGCGGGGATCATCTCCTCCTGCACCAGGGACTTCCCGGTACGGTAGCCGAGGGCCCGCAGGAAGGTGTTGGCCATGCCCCCGCCGATGGCGAGGGTGTCGACCTTCTCCATCAGCTTGCGCAGCACCAGCAGCTTGTCGGACACCTTGGCGCCCCCGATGATGGCCACGAAGGGGTGCTCAGGCGTTAGGAGGGCGCTCAGGGCCTCGATCTCCTTCTCCATCAGGAATCCGGCCACCGCCGGCAAATAGCGGGCGACGCCCTCATTGGAGGCGTGGGCCCGATGGGCGGCGCCGAACGCGTCGTTCACATAGACGTCGCCTAGGGCGGCGAGCTGCCGGGCGAAGTCGGGGTCATTCTTCTCCTCCTGCGGGTAGAAGCGCACGTTCTCCAAGAGCAGGACGTCCCCGGGCTGGAGCGCTGCGGCCTCCGCCTCCACG
>JBBITQ010000111.1:674-5056 GCA_037440685.1 Clostridiales bacterium | reverse complement strand
TCACTGGTCGCGATGAATCGGAATCACTGGACGAATTCGTCGGAATACGCAGCGAAGACGGTCCCGCAGATGCAGCAAACGTATACATCTATCATCGTCTCTGTGAGACCCCCGTTCCTGGCGGTGCGCCCGACAAAGCCGACGAAACGACGATCCCGTTCAGTCGTGCGACCAGAGATAGATGTCGAACAGCAGCATCTGTGTCCGCGCCGGTGGCACGCGCGATTGATGACCGAATCGGTAGCGAGCCGGCAGGCGCAAGTTCCTCCCCTGCAAGCCTGTCCCATAGGATGATACGCACAACGGGCCCAGACATTCAATAGCTATTTGCGTCAGATGCCATAGCCCGTTTGTTCGATTCACGCGGGAATCACTTGGGCCTGTAGCTGACGATGTTCACATCGTCGATGGTGATCATCAGCCCCTCGGGCACCATCTCGTCCAAATCCTTCAGCAGCCTTTCGATGCGCTCGGGCACGTCCACTATCTCCACCACCACCGGCAGATCCTCCGACAGCCTGAGGATGCTGGCGGTGTGGATGCGGCTCTTGGCCCCGAAACCCTCTATCCCCCGCACCACGGTGGCCCCTGCCAACCCGAGTTCCCGGGCCTTGAGGACTATCGCATGGTAGAGCGGCTGATGCCGGTACTGGTCCGTCTCGCCTATGTAGATCCGCAGGAGCCGGCCCTTGCCTTCGATCTTCACGCCCCATCCCCCACTTCCACAGCGGAGCCCGCCTGGCCACCCCGCCTAGCCGAGGAGCCGGCCGCAGGCCATGCCCGCCCATGCGCCCACGAGGCCAGCCAGGATGCTCCCGAAAACGTTCCATACGGCGAGGAGGTAGCTGCCGCTTTCCAGAAGGCGCATCGTCTCCAGGCTCCACGTGGAGAACGTGGTGTAGGCGCCGAGCAGGCCGGCGGTCAGCCCCACCCTGATGACCGGGGGGATCAGACCCGACTCGATGCCCGCCGTCGCCAGCACTCCCACGAGAAAGGCGCCGGAGACGTTCACGGCGAACGTACCCCAGGGGAACGCCGCCGGGAACCGCCCCGCGATGAGCCCGCTCAACCAATACCGCGCCAGCGCGCCAACGCAACCCATCAGCCCGATCAAGACGTACTTCAAGCCGGTCAATACCCCCTCGCGGACGCGCCACCACTAGCGGTGCGGGCCGGGTTCACCCAGGTTCAGGGCGTACAACCCGGCGGAGACCAGGAGGATGCCGGCCACCTTCGCCGCGGTGATGGGTTCCCCCAGAAAGGCGCGCGCCAGGAGGAGCGTAACCGCCGGATACGCCGCCGTGGCGCCGATCACGAACGTGGCGCTCCCGAGCTTCAGGGCGTAGACGAAGGTGATGAGGCCCAGCATCCCGGTGACCGACGCCAGGAAGATCCAGTGCCAAGCGGTGGCCGGCCACGCCAGCGACAGGCCCTCGCGCCTCAGGACCCAGATGTATAGGGGAACGTACATCAGGCTAAACAGGCTGCCGTACAGTTGGACCAAGAGGGGATGGGCACGGGCCACGGCCAGTTTATCGAAGATGCCCCACGCCCCCCAGGAGACGGTGGTGGCCACGATGAGCAGTCGCAGCAAACGCGATCCCCCCGTCCCCCAGGATAGGACAGGCGCAGCCGCGGCGCAAATCCTCCCCCAGGGGGGCGGCCCCATCGCCCGTTGGCTAGGCCTCCCCCGCCTCGCTGGTGTCGCCGCGCCGACGCAGCCGCACGCGCTCGAAATCCAGCACGGCCCCGCTGCCGTCCAGGCGCACGCGGTAGAGGCCCAGGACGTCCATGGCGTGGGGGATCGACTCCTTCTCCACCAGCTCCACGGACAGGTGCCAGCCGTCGCCTTCCCGGCGCAGCCCGACGACCCCCGCGGGCGCCAGGCCGGTGATCTCCGCCATGGCACGGAGCCCGTGGCACGCGATCTCCAAGGGCGACACCGCGATCATCTCCTCCCCTCGCGGCGGCGCACGGCCATGGCCTCGCGCCGCACCTCCATGATCCGCGCGTGCATCGCCCTCAGGGCGGCGAGCCTCTCCCTGGCCGCCCCGATCCGGCTGCGCGCCCGCTCCACCGCGGCCTCCTGCCTAGCCAGCCGTCGCCTTTCCTCGGCGATCCTGGCCTCCACCCCGCGCTGGTCCGTTCCGCTCACCATCCCGAGCCATCTCCCGCCTCGCTACAGCTCGCGCTCCCCGCCCGCCCTCTCTGCGGCCGCCAGCCGGGCCGTCAATTCCTCCCAAGAGCGGACGTACTCCTCCTCGCCGATCTCCCCAGCCTCGTATCGCAGTTGGAGATCGACCAGGCGACTCCTGAGAGTCTCGGTGTCCCCCAACTCCCGCATGGCCATGTCGCGGATCTCCCCGGCCACCATGAGAAACCCCTTCAGAGGGAGGGAAAGCGGCCAGAAGAGCAGATCGCGCCAGGATAGTCTGATCTCTCTCACGTCGACGCGAACGCCCCTTTGGGTCATGCTGCCACGGGCTTCACGCCAGGCGCAACGTGAAGTCGGCGAAGCTATACGGCGGCACCCCCAGCAAGCAGCGGAACTCCAGCAGCTCCGCGTAGGTCTCCTCCACCTGCCGCACCGCCGCCGCAAAATCCGCACGCCGCTCCCGATCGACGAGGAACGCGGCGTTCAGGATCATGCGCACGCCCACCGGCTCGTGCAGGCGCAGATCTGCCGCCAGCAGCCCGAGCGCGTCGCAGACACGCTTGACATGGCTGACCTTCCACCGTTCCAGGCAGGCCTCGATGCGCTGACCCACTTCGATGGCCAGGAGGCGCCGCGCACCCTCCCCTTGGGCCCGCTCCTCCAGGCGGCCGATGTCACCCAGCTCCCGTTCGATCTCCCGCCGCACCGCCTCCTGTTTCCAATAGGCCTTCACCACCGCCTCCTCCTTCCCCTTGACCCGCGCGAGGGCAGACAGCAGCTCCCGCCCGCCCCGCGCCAGGACGGCCTCCAGTTCGCCGCGGTCCTGCACTATGGTGCCGAAGCGGAAAGGCACCACGTCACGCTCCTGCATGGCCGCGAGGAGCACCTGGTGGTGCGCCGCCAGGTCCCGGGGCCGCGGCACGTAGACCTCCTCCACCTCCACCGGCCCGGCCAGCGCCACAAACCCCTCGCCCCTCACGACGAGCACGTCCTGGCCACCTATCCCGGACCCGCAGAGACGGAGGGCCAGGGCATCGTCTTCATCCTCGGCTCCGGCGCTGGCGACACCGTAAGCATACAGGGCCGGCCTGGACATCATGCCATCCCCCAACTCGCGGCAGCGCTCCCCTCCGCTTGCAGGATCCGCATTACCTGCTCTGCCCCTCCCGCGGCGGGGCCCAGGATGTCGAGACAGGCGCGGCGGAAGGCGGCATCGCCGGGATCGGGCGCTGCGGCCGTCCCTGCGACGAACCGGGCCAGGAAGATGCTGGCCCGCAGGCCCGGCGCCCCGGCTGCCACCCGCACCCGCCGCACCACCGCCACCACTTGCCGCGCCAGGCTCGGGGCAAGCCCGCTCCGCGCCGCCGCGATGGCCACCTCCGTCTCCTCGTCTGGGTGGTCCAGCCGGATGGTCACCATGCGGTCCTGCAAGGCGTCCTGAGCTTTGTATACCCCGGCGTACTCTTCGGGGTTACTGGTGAAGATAGCGCGAAACTCCGGGTGCACTGCGATGCCGTCCGCCCCCGACCGCCGCGCCAGCGGAAGAACCCCCTCCTCAAGGACTGTCAAGAGGACGTTGTTGGCCTCGGGCCGCGAACGGGTGAACTCGTCGTAGACCAGGACGTGCCCGTCCCGGCAGGCCTCGGCGAGCCGCTCATCCTGCCAGAACTCCACGATTTCGTTCTCCACCCTGACCACCGAGCGGATGTAGTTGTCGACGTAGCGGCGGTGACGCCAACCGGTGACGCCCCCCACCAGGCCCGAGGTGCTGAGCTCCTCATCTCCCCGCACCACCGTCACCGGCCGGCCCAGGAGGCCGGCCACGTGGAGCGCCAGCGTGGTCTTCCCCGTGCCCGCGGGGCCGCAGAAGTGGACGGGCAACCCGCAGCGGAGGTAGCGCACCGCCTGGTCGACAACCCCCTGGAGGGATGGGGTGAGGATCGCACCCATAGCCATCCTCCTCAGATCCACGTTTCCGGCGGGACGAGGCCCCGTCAGGCCCGCCGCCCGCGCCACACCGCCGCGGCCTCCCGCCGCAGGAGCCGTCGCTCCCCCAGGAAGCGCGCCACCCGAGCCCGGCGTTCGGCCCAACCGGACTCCCGGGCGGAGCGGGCCGCGCGCACCCGGTCCACGATCTTCTGCATCTGGTCGAGCACGCTCACGCGCACCACCTCCTCGCTATGTTCGAGGAGGGCCGACCAACCCGGCCCCCCCACCCGTGCGCCAG
>JBBITQ010000111.1:0-641 GCA_037440685.1 Clostridiales bacterium | reverse complement strand
ACACCGGCCTATGCCGCCGCAGCCGTGAGGCCGACGGCCTCCGCGTAGACCAGCCACGTCTCCACCGAGGCCACCACCACCCTGGCCTCTACGCCGAGCACCTCGATCCCCACCAGGGACACCTTCACGAAGGCGTCGATGACGACACCCTTGTCCAAGATGCGGTCGACGACCTCAGCCAGGCTTGCGGTCTCCAGCGCCGTCTTCACTGCCATCGTCCTCATCCTCCTCCGCGCCTGAAGGACTCATTAACAGAATATGTTCGCGGCTGCGTTACGTTAATGCCCGACTGCTTTTCGCACACTGCACCGCATGATCGCAATGCCACTCTTGCGAGGCATTCCGGCTCAGACGCGTTGTGAGTGTCTCCATCGCGGGGGAATCATGACAAAGGCAGAGCAGGCTGTGGCGCGTGGAGATCCGGCATGCCCCCGTCAGCGCGGGCGGACGGGTCCGGCGGGGAGTCGGACAAGCACCGCTTCCCCGCCGCCCAGCCAATCGGCGTCGACCAGCCTCCTCATCACAAGGGCGCGGGCCGGGCAGGCGGCCACGCAGAACCCGCAGGCCACGCAGCGGTCGTGGGTGAACCGAACTTGCCCCGGTTCAGTGGACACCTCAAGGCTTGGGGTTAGATCATGATC
>JBBITQ010000110.1:0-5092 GCA_037440685.1 Clostridiales bacterium | reverse complement strand
GAACGCCCCGAAGAGGAAGGGTAGGATCCCCCCGATGAAGAGGCCGATGAGGACCAAGGGGTCGCTGAGGGAGAAGTCGATCCGCGTCGTGGTGCCGCGGGTGAGCTCCTGCACGTAAGAGGCGAAGAGCACCACCGCGGCGAGGCCGGCCGAGCCGATGGCGTATCCCTTCGTGACCGCCTTCGTCGTGTTCCCCACGGCGTCCAGGGGGTCGGTGATCGACCGCACCCGGTCGCCCAGCCCGCTCATCTCGGCGATCCCGCCGGCGTTGTCGGTAATGGGACCGTACGTGTCCAGGGTGACGATTACGCCGGCTAGGGAGAGCATCGCCACCGCGGCGATGGCCACGCCGTAGAGGTCACCCATCTGGTACGAGATGATGATGCCGGCGGCGATCACGATCACCGGCAGGGCCGTGCTCTTCATCCCCACCGCCAGGCCGGTGATGATATTGGTGGCGTGGCCGGTCTCCGAAGCCTCCGCGATGGCCTGTACGGGTCGGAAGGCCTTGGACGTGTAGTAGTCGGTGATGGCGAAGATGGCGCCGGTCACGCCCAGTCCGGTGAGCGCCGCCACGAACAGCTTGAACGGCACGCCCAGGAGCATGGTCACGAGGTAGAAGGCCACGGCCGCCACCAGGCCGCTCACAACCAGGGAGGCGTACAGGGCGCGCATCACCCGGTCGGGCTTGGTCGCTGGCGTCACCATGATCCCGATGATGGAAGCGATGATGGCCGTCCCACCCAGGGCGAGGGGGAACATGACCATGGCCGGCTGGTTCGGGAAGAGGAGCGATCCCAGCAGCATGGCGGCGATGGTCGTGACGGCGTACGTCTCGAAGAGGTCGGCTGCCATGCCCGCGCAGTCCCCCACGTTGTCACCGACGTTGTCGGCGATGACCGCCGGGTTACGCGGGTCGTCCTCGGGGATGCCGGCCTCCACCTTGCCCACCAGGTCGGCGCCCACGTCGGCGGCCTTGGTGTAGATACCGCCCCCCAGCCGCGCGAAGACGCTGATGAGGCTGGCCCCGAAGCCGAAGCCCACCAGCGACCCGGTGTTCTTCGTGGCCAGGTAGAGGATGCTCACGCCGAGCAGGCCCAGGCCCACGACGAAGAGACCGTTCACCGCCCCGCCCCGGAGGGCGACGCGCAGCGCCGGTTCCAAGCCCTGCTTGGCCGCTTCGGCCGTGCGCATGTTCGCGCGCACCGAGACGCTCATCCCGACATACCCCGCGGCGGCCGAGAGAGCGGCCCCGACGAGGAAGAAAAGCGCCGTCAGCCACCCCAGGGCCAGGCCGATGCAGGTGAAGAGGACGGCCGCGACCAGGGCCAGGGTGCGGTACTGGCGGTTGAGATACGCCCCCGAGCCCTGTTGGATGGCCTGCCCCACCTCCGCGACCAGCCGTGAGGCAACGCGCTGCCTCTGCACCCATGTGGCCAGGTAGCCGCCGTAAGCGATGGCCACGATCCCCGCGGCGATGGAGAAGTAGAGCCAGTTCGTGGTCAATGCCGGCGCCTCCGCGAGGAGGCTTTCCCCCTTTCCGGTTCCCTGCGTGATCTTATCCACGGCGGCGGGCTTTGATGCCAGCCGCCCGCCTCACACCGGGCGCGGCAGGCTGATAAAATGCAACCTGAGGGCCGGTTGACAAGGCATGGTGCTGGTGCTAGTATGGCCCTGGCTCCCCCGGATCTTACCTCTCTCCAACGACGGGGCTGGCAGGAGGTACGGGATGAACGCCAACCGCCACCTTTTCACGTCGGAGTCGGTCACCGAGGGTCACCCCGATAAGGTCTGCGACCAGATCTCCGATGCCATCCTTGACGCTTTCCTGGCCAAGGACCCGCTCGCTCGCGTGGCGGCCGAGACGGCGGTCACCACCGGCCTCGTGTTGGTCATGGGCGAGATCAGCGCCGACTGCTACGTCGACATCCCCGCCGTTGTACGCCGGACGATCAAGGAGATCGGCTACACCCGGGCCAAGTACGGGTTTGACGGCGACAGTTGCGCCGTCATCACGGCCATCGACGAGCAGTCCCCCGACATCGCCCAGGGCGTCAACCGCGCCCTGGAGGCGCGGGAGGGCGAAGCGGTGGACGATGACGCGCTGATCGGTGCGGGGGACCAGGGTATGATGGTCGGGTTCGCCTGTCGGGAGACCCCAGAGCTCATGCCATTGCCCATCTCCCTCGCCCACCGGTTGGCGCGGCGGTTGGCCGAGGTGCGGAAGGACCACACGTTGCCGTACTTGCGGCCGGACGGCAAGACGCAGGTCACGGTGGAATACGAGGGCAACCGGCCGGTGCGCATAGACGCCCTCGTGGTCTCCGCCCAGCACCGGCCCGACGTCTCTCAGTCCCAGATCCGCGCCGACATCATGGAGCACGTGATCCGGCCCACCATTCCCAGCCACCTCCTGGACAAGGACACCCGGATCTACGTGAACCCGACCGGGCGCTTCGTCATAGGCGGTCCCCAGGGTGACTCCGGGCTCACAGGCCGCAAGATCATCGTGGACACGTACGGGGGCTACGCCCGTCACGGTGGGGGGGCTTTCTCCGGGAAGGATCCGACGAAGGTGGACCGTTCGGGAGCCTACGCGGCCCGGTGGGTGGCCAAGAACATCGTCGCGGCCGGATTGGCAGACCGTTGCGAAGTCCAGGTGGCGTACGCCATCGGGGTGGCCACGCCGGTGTCCATCCGCATGGACACGTTCGGGACTGCGCGCATCCCCGAAGCGGAGATCGTGCGGCTGGTGCAGGCTCACTTCGACCTGCGGCCGGCGGCCATCATCAGGCAGCTCGACTTGCGCCGGCCCATATACAGGCAGGTGGCCGCCTACGGACACTTCGGCCGGACCGACCTGGATCTCCCGTGGGAACGCACCGACAAGGCGGCGGAGTTGCGGCGGGCTGCAGGCCTCACCGCTCATGCCGAATGGCTGAAGGAGACCGCGCTGACCGACTTGCGCCTCTGATCTCTTGCGTCCCGTGACCTCGGGGACCAGAGCGACCTCCACTCTCATATGGTGGTAGCAAACCGCTGTGGGGAGTGGTTCCTCTTGCCCCCGTGGGCTGGAGCGGCCTGGATCATCATACCGGCAATCATACTCCTTTGCGTCGCCTTGCTCGCTACCAGTCGCTGTGGGCGCCCAGGACGTTCCCAACCGGCGATTAGCCTTCTCATACTGGTCAGAAACCAGGCCGCGATCATCGAGGGGTTTGTGCGTGAGGTGTGCCGCCTGGTCAACCGGTCGCAGGGGATCGCGGCTGACCTGACGGTTGTGGATGCCGGTTCGGACGACGAGACTTTTCAGATACTGGAGCGGCTCGGGCGCCAGTTGCCGCTGAAGTTCGTGCGTTGGGAGGGGGGGGACAACCCCGCCGGCTCCTCGGCGCTCGATCTCGGCTACGTCTTGTGCGACCGGCCGGCCGTCCTCCTGCTGCACCTGACGGAGCCGGGCCGATCCGCCAGGTTTCTCGAGCTGGTGCGCAGCCTCTGCTCCGGCACGTCCATCCGAGGGGCAGCGCGGGAAGAGGTTTCCGGGAACGCATAGCTGCATCGTTCAGGGGGTGATGCCATGCCCTCGGAGACAGCCCTGGTGGTCCTCCTGCTGGCTGCTGTCGCAGGAGTTCTGGAGGGCATGGCTCCACAGCCCCGCGGCAGCCTGCTCTTCCCGGCCTTTGCGCTGGCTTTTGCGGCTTTTCTGCTGGAGGGGCATCCGGCCGCCACCCTGGTTTGCGCCGTCGGCGTAGCGGCGGGACGGGCATGGGCAGGGCGCCGGCGTATCCTTCCGGACGGCCTCAGCGCCTTGGCCGGAATCCAGGCCGCCGCGCTCGCCTACGCGGTGGCCGGGGGTCTCCCGCATCCTCTAGACGGTTCGAGTTGGGTGGCGCTCTCCCTCTTCAGCCCGGCCTTCTTCCTCACCGTTCTGGTCCTGCGCTCAGGCTGGTCCCTGGCCACCGCGAAGAAGGTGGTGCTGCCGCTGGCGCTCTTGGGCCTAGACCTGGTCGGCCACCTGGTCCTCACCGCGTACGGGCTGCTCATCGCCCTTTCGTATTCTCTGCAGGGCGCCTTCGGGGGGCTCTTGGCGCTCGTCTCCCTCCTCGCCGTGACCTATCTGTTCCGGCTGCAGAACAGGCTCCGGACGCGCAACAGCGAGCTGGCCGTCCTCCACGAGATGGCGAGCCGCCTGGCTTGTAGCCTGCGCCTGGCTACGGTGTTCGACGCCTTCATTCTGGCGGCTGAGGAGCTATTGCGGCCCGGCGTGGTTCTCCTGTTCCTGGTGCAGGAACCGGCGGAGGGGTTGCGCCTGGCCGCCGCGCGCGGCCTCCCTGCCGACATGCCGGCCGAAAACGGGTGGGTGGAGGCAGTGCGCCGGCTGGCGGAGGAGGGCGAGAAGCTGCTCGTCCCCGATCTCGCCAGGCACGTCGTGGGGCATGACCACCCCCCCTACCGCGCTTTCGTGATTGCGCCCCTTCACTGCGAGGGTGCGCTCATCGGAGCGGTAGCCGCTGGACGCCCCGACGCGAGCGGGTTCCAACACGCCGACCTCAACACCCTCGCCCTCCTGGCCGAACCCCTCGCCCGCGCGGTGCGGAACGCGCTCCTGTACGAAGAAACAGAGAGCCAGGCCATCACCGATCCGATCACCGGCCTCTACAACTACCGGTACTTCCGTGCCCGCCTGCACGAGGAGCTACGCAAGGCCCGGCTTCAAGGCAGCCGGGTGGCGCTCCTGTACTTGGATCTCGACCGCTTCAAGGAATACAACGACAGCCTGGGCCATCAGGCTGGCGACGAAATCCTCGTCCAGTTCGCGGGTCTGCTGCGTCAGTCCGTGCGCCAGACTGACATCCCCGCCCGTTACGGAGGCGACGAGTTCGTGGTGATCCTGCCGAGCACCGCCAAGGAGGAGGCCGCCGACGTGGCCCGCCGTTTGCAGGCGGCCCTGGGCGGCCGTTCCTTCAGCGTCTCCGGGACCGCGGTGCGGGCGCGGCTCTCTTCCAGTTACGGCATCTCCTGTTTCCCCGACGATGCCCAAGACGAGGACGAGCTGATCTATGCGGCTGACAGGGCCATGTACCGGCACAAG
>JBBITQ010000109.1:0-5182 GCA_037440685.1 Clostridiales bacterium | reverse complement strand
ACCCGATCTGGATCCACCCCTCAGACGCCGCCAGGTTCGGCGTGAAGACGGGCGACCTCCTGCGCATCGAGACGGAGATCGGCTACTTCGTCGATCGGCTCTGGGTGACCGAGGGGATCAAGCCCGGGGTCATCGCCTGCTCCCACCACCTGGGCCGCTGGCGCCTGTTCGAGGACCACGGCGGCGACCGTTGGAACTCGGCCGTCGTGCGCCTGAAGAAGGAAGGGCCGGCGGGCGCGGGCGGGGTCTGGCGCATGGAGCCGGTGCATGGTCCCCAGCCGTGGGAAAGCACCGACCCGGACACGCGCCGCATCTGCTGGCGGGAGAGCGGCGTGCACCAGAACCTCACCTTCCCCGTGCAGCCGGACCCCATCAGCGGGGCCTTCTGCTGGCATCAGAAGGTGCGGGTCTCCCGCCCGCAGCCGGGCGACGGCTACGGCACCTGCGTGGTGGACACGCGCAAGTCGCGGGAGGTCTTCCGCCGCTGGCTGCAGCTCACGCGCCCGGCTCCCGGCCCGGACGGCACGCGCCGGCCGTACTGGATGATGCGGCCTCTCAAGCCCCAGCCGGAAGCTTACCGCTTCCCGGACGCCGGCGCCAGGGAAACCGGGGGGACGGAACCGCCGCCACCCGGCATGCCGGGATCGTCGGTGCATTAGCGGCGGCTGCGGGTGGCAAGGAAGGGGTTGCGGTCTTGACTCTGGCCCTGATGTTCCTGGCCGGCATCGGCGTGGGGATCATCGGCACCCTCATCGGCGCCGGCGGCGGCTTTCTCGTGGTCCCGCTCCTGATCTTGGCTTTCGGCGCCGCCCCGGCCATGGCCGCCGGCACCTCGATGGTCATGGTCACGGTGAACTCCGTCGTGGGCACGTACTTCTACGCCAAGCAGGGGAAGGTGGACTGGCGCGGCGGGCTGTTCCTGTCGGCGGTCGCCTACCCGGGGACCCTCCTGGGTGCATGGGTCGGAACCCGCCTTCCGGCGCGGGAGTTCTCGCTCCTCTTCGGCATCCTGCTCCTGGTCCTGGCGGGCTGGATGATCTACCAGTCGCTGCGCCGGCCGCAGGCGGGCAGGGAGGTCGCCGTCGCCCGCGAGAGCAAGGAGGGCAGCGAGGGAGGCGCCCGCGGCTGGCGGTTCTGCCAGCGCCTGGTCGAGGTGTACGGCCCGGTCCACGCATACTGCTTCTCCATCCCCCTGGGCGCGTTCCTCGGCTTCGCCATCGGCTTCCTCGGCGCCATGATGGGGATAGGCGGCGGGCCGGTGCTAGTCCCGGCCATGATCTACGCGCTCCACTACCCGCCGCACATCGCCACCGCCACGTCCCAGTTCATTAAGGCCCTGACCTCGGTGGGCGCCACGGCGGTCTACCTGTCGTCGGGGAAACTGATGATCGACCAGGCGCTCGCCCTCAGCCTCGGCACCGTGCTCGGCGCCCCCGCCGGCGCCGCGCTGAGCAGGAAGGTGAACGCGCGCCAACTGGTGGTCATACTGGCCCTGATGCGCCTCTTCCTGGGGCTCAGGCTGGTCGCCGGTAGGCATTGAGGGAGGGATCGCCCATCCACCCCATGTCCTATCCGCCCACGGTGTTGGCGGAACTGGCCTCCATCGGCGTGCTGGTCGGCCTCGTCGGCACCCTGGTCGGCGTCGGCGGCGGCTTCGTCGTCGTCCCGCTCTTGATCCTCGGCTTCGGCATCCCGCCCTCCATGGCGGCCGGTACCTCCCTGGTGATGGTGACGGTGAACGCCCTAGCCGGCGCCGTCGCCTATGCCCGCCAAGGCAGGATCGACATGCGCGGCGCCCTGTTCCTCACCGCCGTGTCGTATCCGGGGTCGCTCCTGGGGGCATGGCTGGGGACGCGCCTCCCCGCCCGGCCGTTCTCGCTGGCCTTCGGCCTCCTCCTGATAGGCATGGCGGCCTGGATGGCCTGGAACGCCCTCCGCCGGGCCGGAGGCCGCGCCTCTGCGGAGACCGCCGCGGCGGTCGAAGCCAGCGGCTGGCGCTTTCGCACCGCGGTCCGGGACGAGCGCGGCGCACCGGTGGAGGTCTCTCTCCCCGTGCCCCTGGCAACCGCCCTGTGCTTCGCCATCGGCTTCGCCGGCGGCATGCTCGGGATCGGCGGCGGCCCCCTCCTCGTACCCGCCCTCATCTATGCCCTCGGCTACCCCGTGCACGTTGCCACCGCGACTTCGCAGATGGTCATCGCGCTGACCTCGGCCGGGGCGGCCCTCGTGCACCTCTCCGCCGGCGAGGTGCTGGTGCGCCGCGCCGCCGCCCTCAGCCTCGGCGCCCTGCTCGGCGCGCCACTGGGCGCCGCTCTGAGCCGGCGCGTCCGGGCGCGCCAGCTCGTCCTCGCCCTGGCCGCCATGCTCCTCTTCCTTGGCGTGCGCCTGGTCGTCGCCCAGGCCCTAGGACGCTGAACGCCTGCCCGGGACAGGCGCGGCACGCGACGGTACGGCCCCCCATAAGATGCCATATGAACGACCCTATCGCCCCCCTCTTGACCGCCCTCCTGGTGGCGATCGGCCAGAAGCGGCATCACCTGGAGGACGCCATCGCGGCCGCCGTCTCCCTGCTCGTCCTCCCCCAATCGCTCCGCCGCGTGCGGGAGGACCCGGCGGCTCTCCAGCTCTTGGTGCTCCTCCTCGTCATCTCTAGAGGCGTGATCGCAGACAACCGTGCGCGCGACGGGCCAGCGGGATACAATGGAATCGGTGCACACTCATCCGCTGGCGTAGGGGGAGCTGCCGTGCTGAGGGACATCCGCCGCCTGTATCTCTATGCCGTCTGCTTCGTGGCACTCCTGCTCATGGTGTACGCCGCCGTCCACCTCTCCGGCCTGGTGGTCGACGTCCTCGTCCCCACGCCCTTGCCGGTGGCGCCAAGGCCCGTCCCGATGGAAGGCGAATCCCCGGAAGCGGCCAGGGAGCGCTGGGAGGCGGAACGCGCGCAGCAGGCGGCCTATGAGCGCCACCGGCGCGCGGTGGAACTGGCCCGCACGCTCACCACCCTGGCCATCGCCTCCCCGCTCTACCTCTACCACTGGCGCCTCGCGCGCCGGACTGATCCCGACCGCGACTCCTGAAGCCCCGCGGCCGGCCACGGTTGCGTCCCTGCTTTCGCCGCAAGGCGCTAAACAATAGACCTTCTCCTTCCCGATGATACTGGGCGACATCACGCATGCGGGGAGGGCATAGAATGCGCACTACTCTTGAACTCCATTCCCCAGCACATCAAACAGCTGAAGCGATGGTGGCGGACACCAATCGAGTGCTCGGCGGCTTCGAACGCACTCTGATCGACATCCTTGGCGCCGTGAACCAGGTGGTGGCCATGGCAGCCGGGATTGACGCCATCGCGAAGGAATTGGCCCACAAGACCAAGGAGCAGTCTTATCAGCTGGAACAGGTGGCTGCGACGGCAGAGGAGCTCACCGCTTCCGCGACCGAGGTGGCGCAGAGCACGGCCCAGATCTCCCAGAACGCGGCTTCGGCGGCGGAGAAGGCCAGCAGCGGCAAGGAGACGGTGATGCAGGCGCTGGGGGAGATCCAGGCGGTTAGCGAAGCGGTGCAGGAGTTGGTCCACGACGTGGCGGGGTTGCGGGCGCGGATGGACGAGATCGGCAAGATCATCAAGATAATAGACGACATCGCCGACCAGACGAACCTCTTGGCCCTCAACGCAAGCATCGAGGCGGCTAGGGCCGGCGAACACGGACGCGGCTTCTCCGTGGTGGCCGCGGAAGTGCGCCGCCTGGCCGAGCGAACCCGGCAAGCGGTCGGGGAGATCGCCCAGCTCATCCGGGCGGCGCAGGCGCAGACGGACGCCACCGTGACTCGCGCTGAACAATGGAAGGAAAAGGTGCGGCGCGGGGCTGCCCTGGCAAGCGAGGCAGGCGGCGTGTTGGACCAGATAATGGCGATCATCAGGGAATCGAGCTCCCAGTCGGATCTCATCGCCAGGACGGTGGACCAGCAGGCAAAGGCGGTTGACCAGGTCGCCCACAGCGTGACCACCGTGATGGACCTGGCGTCCAGCATAAAGGATCAGGCCGTCGCCGTCGAGCAGGCAATCGTGGAGATCGGCGACAGGGCCGAGGCCACCCGGCGCACCCTGGGTGGCTTCCAGCTCGACCTGGAGCCCAAGGAAATCCTGGAGTTGTCCAAGACCGATCACCTGCTCTGGCGCCTCCGGCTAAGCAACATGCTCCTCGGCCGTCAGCGGCTGACACCTTCCGAAGTGGCATCGCATCGCGAGTGCCGCCTGGGGAAATGGTACTACGGAGCAGGCCAAGCTGCCTTCGGCCACCTGGCTTCGTTCCGCGCTATCGAAGCACCCCACGAGCGCCTTCACCAGCTTGCGCGGCAGGTGGTGGAGGCTTTCAACGCGGGACGGCATGCTCGGGCCGACGCCCTGATGACCGAAGTGCTCAGGACGTCCTCGGAGATCCTGCATTGCCTGGATCAACTCGGCAAAGACATCGCATGAAGCGCGGCAAGCGCCTCCACCAGCCGTTCCAGGTCGGCGACCGTGTTGTAGAAGTGCGGGGAGGCGCGCACGGAGCCGGCGGCGAGCGAGACGGCGACCCCGGCGGCGCGGAGCCCCTCTACCACGGAAGCCGCGGGCCGTCCCGGCACCTGGAAGCACACGATCCCCGACGCCTCCCCCGCGCCCCGAGGGCTCACGACCCGGCAGCCCCGCTCCTCCAGCAGCCCGGCCAGGTGGTCGGTGAGCGAGAGGATGCGCGCCTCGACGGCCTCCGGCCCCGCCTCCGCCAGGAGGTCCAGGGCCGCCTCCAGCCCGGCCAGGCCGGGCAGGTTCCAGGAGCCCTCCTCGAACCGGGCGGCGTCCGGGCGCAGGTCCAAAGAGTAGCTGAAGTCGTGGGGCGCGGCGCGCACGCTGCGCCATCCCACGTTGGCCGGAACGAGCCGGTCCAAGAGGTCCCGGCGGCAGTAGAAGATCCCGATCCCGCCTGGGCCCAGCAGCCACTTGCCCGAATTGGCCGCCAGGAACGCGACGCGCGCCCGCTCCACGTCCACCCGCAGGGCACCGAGAGACTGGGCGGCGTCCACCAGGAGCAGCGCCACCGCGGCCTCGCACGCCGCGCCGAGGGACGCGAGGTCCACGGCGAACCCGGTGCTGAACTGCACGTGGGACACGGCGACCACGCGGGTGCGCGCGTCCACG
>JBBITQ010000108.1:0-5204 GCA_037440685.1 Clostridiales bacterium | reverse complement strand
AGACCGCTACTTCCAGCACGAGGCGGAGAAGCTGGTGCCGGAGGGCGTCGAGGGGCGTGTCCCGTACCGGGGGCCGCTGTCGGACACCGTCTTCCAGCTCGTCGGGGGGCTTCGGGCCGGCATGGGCTACTGCGGAGCGAGGAACATCGCGGAGTTGCAGGCCAGGGCGCGGTTTGTGCGCATCACCCCGGCGGGGTTGCGGGAGAGCCATCCCCACGACGTCCAGATCACCAAGGAGCCGCCCAATTACATCATTTCCTGACCGCCCCGGCGTTAACGGTCGGGCGGGATGAATAGGGAGGGTCGAGATCCATGGCTAGACAAGCGAAGGGGCGAGAGCCGCGGGGATCCGCTTCCCGCCGGGGAGCCGGCGGCGGAGGCATACTGGGGACGCTGCGGAGGAAGCGGGTGGCCGGCTACATCGCCCTAGCCGTCGCCGTGGTGTTCGTGGTCACCCTGTTCCTCGGCTACGGCGTCCAATTCCCGCGCGGGGCGGACGCTCAGCCCCCCGCCCCTACGGGGCGGACCGTCACGGTCATTCCCACGCCGCAGCGTGCCGCATCCGGCGTGGCTGGCGGGCCTGCCGGCGCGGCTGCCGGTTCGGCTGCTGGCTCTGCTGCCGGTTCCGGCACCAGCACGAGCGCGCGCTGAGCCTTCGGGCTACAGAAATTTTCCCGCCAACCCCACATTCTGCTTGACGTCGAGCCGCGGCTTGAATATCATGTCTCGTGGCAAGCGGTTAGCACTCAAGCGATGCGAGTGCTAACAACATAAAGCGCAAAGGAGGGGTGGTTTGTGAGCGTGCAGACTGCTGGGAAGGAGGCGACCGGTTTGAAGATCAAGCCTCTGGGCGACAGGGTCGTGGTGAAGGTGATCGAGCAGGAGGAGCGCACCCGGGGCGGGATCGTCCTGCCGGACACGGCGAAGGAGAAGCCCCAGCAGGGGGAGGTGCTGGCGGTCGGTACGGGCGCCATCCTGGAGAACGGGCAGCGCCGGCCCCTGGAGGTCAAGGAGGGCGACCGCGTCATCTTCTCCAAGTATGCCGGTACCGAGGTCAAGCTCGACGGCGAGGAGGTCCTCATCCTGAGCGAGCGGGACATCCTGGCTGTCATCCAGCGCTGAGCGTGTTTGAACACCACGGTTGTGAGGGAGGCGAGAGGATCCTATGGCTAAGCAGATCATCTTCGACGAGGAGGCGCGGCGGGCGCTGGAGCGCGGCATCAACGCCTGCGCCAACGCCGTGAAGGTCACCCTGGGTCCCAAGGGGCGGAACGTAGTGCTCGAGAAGAAGTTCGGCGCCCCCACGGTGACCAACGACGGCGTGACCATCGCCCGCGATATCGAGCTCAAGGACCCCTTCGAGAACATGGGTGCCCAGTTGGTGCCGGAGGCGGCCAGCAAGACTAACGATGTAGCTGGCGACGGCACCACCACGGCGGTCGTGCTCACCCAGGCCCTGGTGCGCGAGGGGTTGAAGAACGTGGTGGCCGGGGCCAACCCCATGCTGATCAAGCGGGGCATCGAGAAGGCGGTGAAGGCGGCCGTCGAGGAGATCAAGAAGATGGCCAAGCCCGTGGAGACGAAGCAGACCATCGAAGAGGTGGCCTCCATCTCCGCCAACGACCGGGAGATCGGCAAGATGATCGCCGATGCCATGGACAAGGTGGGCAAGGAGGGCGTCATCACCGTCGAGGAGTCGAAGACGATGGAGACGACGGTGGAAGTGGTCGAGGGGATGCAGTTTGACCGCGGTTACCTATCGCCCTACTTCGTCACCAACCCGGAGGCCATGGAGGCGGTCCTCAACGAGCCCTTCATCCTGATCACCGACAGGAAGATCGGTGCGGTGGCCGACCTGCTGCCGGTCCTGGAAAAGGTGGTGCAGCGGGGCAAGCCGCTCCTGGTCATCGCCGAGGATGTGGAGGGTGAGGCCCTGGCCACCCTGGTGGTGAACAAGATCCGCGGGACGCTGGAGGCCTGTGCCGTCAAGGCCCCTGGCTTCGGTGACCGGCGCAAGGCGATGCTGGAGGACATTGCCATCCTGACGGGCGGCACGTTCATCAGCGAGGACCTGGGCATCAAGTTCGAGAACGTGACGATCGACATGCTGGGCCGGGCCGACCGGGTCGTCGTCACGAAGGACGACACGACGATCGTCGGCGGCAAGGGTTCGGACGACAAGATCAAGGCCCGCATCCAGGTGATCAAGAAGCAGATCGAGGAGACGACCTCCGACTACGACCGCGAGAAGCTCCAGGAGCGCCTGGCCAAGCTCTCCGGCGGTGTCGCCGTGATCAACGTGGGTGCGGCCACCGAGGTGGAGATGAAGGAGAAGAAGTACCGGATCGAGGATGCCCTGTCCGCCACGCGGGCTGCCGTGGAGGAGGGCATCGTCGGCGGCGGCGGCTCCACCTATATCCACGCCCTGAAGGCCTTGGAGAACCTGCAAGCCCAGGACCGCGACGAGCAGGTCGGCATCGACATCGTCCGGCGCGCCCTGGAGGAGCCGCTGCGGCAGATCGTGTCCAACGCCGGCATGGAAGGCTCCGTCGTGGTGGAGAAGGTGAAGACGCTGCCGGCCGGTTACGGCTTCGACGCCTTGAGCCTGGAGTACGTCGACATGATCGCCAAGGGCATCATCGACCCGGCCAAGGTGACGCGCTCCGCCCTCCAGAACGCGGCCAGCGTCGCCGCGATGGTGCTCACCACCGAGTCGCTCGTGGCCGACATCCCCGAGAAGAAGGAGGCTGCCGGCGGCATGCCCAACATGGACATGTGAGGTCAGCCGCCAGGCAAGCCGACTTGGGAGAGCTCAGCAGGCCGCGCCCGATGGCGCGGCCTGCTCGTCTCTGCGGGAAGGGATCTTTCTGGTTGGCTACCTGCTCCCGCTCTTTGGTGTCCGGGAGAGCGCCGAAGGGATGGCGGGATCAGGGGAGGCCGCGTTCCACCCGTCCGCGCCAGGCAAGCATGCCTCCGGCCATGTTCTTGACCCGTTGGAAGCCCTGGCGCAACAGGACCTGGCAGGCCAGGTCGCTGCGCCGGCCGCTGCGGCATACCATGATGATCTCGGCCTTCGGGTCGAGCTCGGCCGCCCGCGCCTGCACCTGGTTCAAGGGGATGAGCCTGGCGCCGGGGATGTGGCCGGAAGCGAACTCGTGGGGATCGCGGACGTCGACGATCAGGAGCCGTTCCCCCGCTTCCAGCCTCTTCTGCACCTCCTCGGGCCGGACCTGCGGAACGGGCGGAGCGACCGGACGGCGCCAGAAAAGCATAGGTAACCCCCCACCGTATAGGAATTCAATTGAGATTTTGCCTTGAACTGTCCAGCATGTCAAGAGGCGGTCTGCCGCATACCCGGGACGGTATAGTTAGTCGCGCTCGCTGCGCCACGCTGGTTCTCCCAGCCCCGGCAGGATCGGTGCGCCCGGCGTCTAAGTATGGTCCCCCGGAACGAGTCAGATGGGGGGATGGGTCGGGATGCACCCTGACGTGGCGGAGGTGCTGTTCGACGAGGCGGCCATCGCCGCCAAGGTCGGTGAGCTGGCCGGACGTATCAACCGGGATTACGCGGGGCAGGAGATCTATCTCGTGGGCATCCTCAAAGGCGCGGTGGTCTTCGCCGCCGATCTCATGCGGCGGCTGGAGGTGCCGGTCCGCCTGGACTTCATGGCGGTGTCCAGCTACGGGTCCGCCAGCCGGTCGTCGGGCGTGGTGCGGATCAACAAGGACCTGGACGAGGCGGTGGAGGGGCGAAATGTACTCGTGGTCGAGGACATCGTGGACAGCGGCCTCACCCTGCACTACCTACGTAGCAACCTGCTGGCGCGCCGGCCGGCCAGCCTGCGGTTGTGCGCCTTTCTGGACAAACCCTCACGGCGCCGGGTGGATGTCACCGTCGACTACGTCGGGTTCACCATCCCCGACGTGTTCATAGTGGGCTACGGTCTTGATTACGCCGGCCGCTACCGGCAGCTTCCCTATGTGGCAGCGCTCAAACCCGAGGTCTACGGCGGCTGAGGCGTGACCGTCAGAGGTGGATCTCGACGCGCGTGCCGGCGGGCATGTTCTCGTAGAACCAGCGCGCGTCCTCGAGGCTCAGGCGCACGCACCCGTGCGAGGCTGGCGTCCCCAGTTTGGCGGCCTCTTCCGGGATGATGCGCTTGTGCTGATCGGTCGGGACGCTGTGGAAGAGGTACTCGCCCCAGTTCTTGAAGCTCACCCAGTAAAAGCCGCCCTGGCCGTAACGCCGGCTGAAGAACCACTCGCCCCGGTTTTGCAGGCGGAAGCTGCCGACGGGGGTGGGCTGATCAGGGGTCCCCGTCGACGCCGGCATCTCCCTGATGAGTTCGCGCTCGCGGTAGACGCGCACCTTCTGCTCGCCGATGATGACCTCGACCCATACCTCGCCCGGTTGCGGGGTGGGCAGCGAGGGATCGGGGGCAGGGGGCGCCTCCGCAGCGCGGGAAGGCGGGGCTGAGGCTGTCCCCGTGCTGACTTGGGCGGTGCCGATCGATGCCGGGCCGGCGTCAGCCGACGGAGCGGCAGCCGGTGGGGCGGCAGCCGGCCGCTCCCCGCCGTGAAGCACGGGAACGGCCAGGGCTCCGGGGAGCCATGGCGTCACCATGAGCACGGTGGTGACGCATGACCGCCGCAGATAGCGCTGCAACGCGAAAAACACGGGCTGTCCCCTCTCTCCGCGCGCTTTCCAAGCCGTGCCGCAGCCTATAAACTTATAACGGCCAGCCGCTCAATTTATGTCGGCTGTTCGGTGCAGACCGAGCGCCGAAATTTGTAGTTCGCGCCGGTTCGACCGTCTCCTGCAGCCCGGCGCGCGCTGGCATGATCTGTCGAGACCGTCTTCGGGAAAGGGGTTCCGCGGTTGCGTTCCGGCAAGGAAGAGATGGTGGCGATCATCGACTTCGGCGCCCAGTACGGGCAGCTCATAGCGCGGCGGGTGCGGGAGGCGCGGGTCTATTGCGAGGTCTTCCCCTCCACTATCCCCGCCACGAAGCTCGCGGCGCGCCGCCCCGCCGGCATCATCTTCAGCGGGGGGCCGGCCAGCGTCTACGCCCCGGAGGCACCCCGCGTCGACCCGCGCGTCTTCGAGCTCGGCGTCCCCATCCTGGGCATCTGCTACGGAATGCAGCTCACGGCCCACGCCCTGGGTGGACGGGTCGTGAGGGCGGAGCGGCGGGAGTACGGCA
>JBBITQ010000107.1:0-5213 GCA_037440685.1 Clostridiales bacterium | reverse complement strand
CTCCCCCACCCCGATGAACTTGATCGGCTTGCCCGTCACCGCCCGCACCGAGAGGGCCGCCCCGCCGCGGGCGTCGCCGTCCAGCTTGGTGAGCACGACCCCGTCAACGCCCACCCGCGCCTGGAACTGCTCGGCCACCGTCACGGCGTCCTGCCCGGTCATGGCGTCGACGACCAGCAGGACCTCGTGCGGGTTGACCGCCGCCTTGATGGCGGTCAGCTCCGCCATCAGCTCGTCATCGACGTGCAGCCGGCCAGCCGTGTCGATAATCACCATGTCGCGGCCCAGGTAGCGGCCGCGCTCCACGCCGCGGCGCGCCGTCTCCACGGCGTCGAAGCGCCGCTCCCCCAGCCGCCCCGCCATGGCCTCCTCCGGATCATCGCCCGGCGCGAACACGGGGATGTCGAGCTGGCGCCCCAGCGTCTGCAATTGCTGCACGGCCGCCGGGCGGTAGACGTCGCAAGCCACGAGGAAGGGATGCCGCCCCTGCTTGCGCAGGTGGAGCGCCAGCTTGGCGGCGGTGGTGGTCTTGCCCGATCCCTGCAGCCCCACCAGCATGATCACGGTGGGCGGCCGCGGTGACACCGCCAGCCGCGCCTGGGTTCCACCCAGGAGCGCCGTCAGCTCCTCATGGACGATCTTCACCACCTGCTGGGCGGGCGTGAGCGACTGAAGCACCTCCTGACCCACGGCCCGCTCCTTGAGCCTGGCGATGAAGTCCTTCACGACCTTGAAGTTGACATCGGCCTCCAGGAGGGCGAGCCGCACCTCCCGGAGCGCCTCCTCGACGTCGTGCTCACTGAGCCGTCCCTTGCCGCGCAGCCGTTCCAGGACGCCCTGCAGCCGGCCCGACAGGTTTTCGAACACGGCCACCGCCTCCCCGCTCGCTCAGTCCCGGGCTTCCAACCCGTCTCTTTCCCCACGCCCGGGCGGCAGGGTCTCCATCAGCTCGGCCACCATCTCGCGCAGCCGCCCCAATTCGGCGACCGGGTCGGCCGCCTTCTCCAGCCCGGCGAGGGCGGCCTGCAGCCGTTCCAACCCGCGCCGCTGGCGGCTGTGGCGCGCCACCAGGCCCAGGCGCGCTTCGTATTCCTCCAGGGCGGACTCCGTCCGGCGCAGCAGGTCGTGCACGCCCTGACGGCTTATGCCGAGCTCCCCCGCCACCTCGGCCAGCGACAGGTCGTCGTGGTAATACATCTCCACCGCCTGCCGCTGCTTCTCGGTGAGGAGCGGTCCGTAAAAATCGTATAGCAGAGCCACGCGCGCCGCCTTCTCCAACCGCATGGCACTACCGCCCCGGCCCCTGTTCCAGTGCCGCTTGTTAAGGATTTCTCCTTGACAGCACGACGAACACATTTTAGCCGTATCACTCCACGGTGTCAAACTGCGCACGCTCCACGCTGGCTTCGGAGGCACCATCTCCGCTGTTGCCATCTATTCCCAAAGCCGCTATAATGGAGCCAGCACGTCATGGGGGGAAAGGCCACGATGGACTCAGAACTGTTAGCTTATCTGGAGGGGCAATTCGCGTCCCTGCGCGAAGAAATCAAGATCCAAACAGGCTCTGTGCGCTCCGAGCTCATGGAGCACACCGACCAGGGGCTCGCCTCCCTCCGCTCCGAGCTCATGGAGCACACCGACCAGGGGCTCGCCTCCTTCCGCTCCGAGCTCAAAGATTTCGTTCGCGAACAGGCGGATGAGCTACGCCGCCACATGGGGGTCATCGCGGAGGAATTGCGCAGCGAGATCAAGGTCATCGCCGATGGGCACCTGGACCTGAGCCGGCGCATCGATGAACTGAAACAGGAGACCAGGCGCGAATTCCGCGAACTCCGGACCGTCTTGGGCCTGCCGGTCGGGGATTATCTCCGCGATTAGGGGTCCCGTTGCCGCGATGCGGTCGCGCTCACGCACCCTCGAACAGGGCCGTGAGGAACTCCTCGGGGTCGAAGGGACGGAGGTCTTCGATGCCCTCGCCGACGCCGATGAGCTTGACCGGGATGCCCAAAGCGTCGCGGATGGCCAGGACGATACCCCCTTTGGCCGTTCCATCCAGCTTGGTGAGCACGACGCCCGTCACCCCTACCGCCGCCGAGAACAGGCGCGCCTGTTGCAGCGCGTTCTGGCCGGTGGTGGCGTCGAGCACCAGCAGGACCTCGTGGGGGGCGCCCGGCATCTCCCGGGCGACGACGCGCGTGATCTTCTTCAACTCCTCCATCAGGTTGGACTTGGTGTGGAGCCGGCCAGCCGTGTCCACGAGCACCACTTCCGCACCCCGGGCCTGGGCGGCGCGGAGGGCGTCGAACGCGACCGCCGCAGGGTCGGAACCCTCGGCATGCCGCACCAGTTGGGCCCCCGCCCGCTCGGCCCAGACGCTCAACTGCTCAGCCGCCGCGGCCCGGAAGGTGTCGGCTGCCGCCAGCAGCACCTTCTTCCCTTCTCCCGCCAGCTTGGCCGCCAGCTTGCCAGCCGTGGTGGTCTTGCCGGCCCCGTTGACTCCCACCAGCATGACGACCGCAGGACGGGCATCCAGGCGCAACGCCTCCGCCGGGCCGAGGATGAGGCGGAGCTCGTCTCTCAGAAGGGGCAAGACCGCCTCCGTCTGGCGCACCCGCTCCGCGCGGACGCGTTCTCTCAGCCGGCCCAGGAGCTTCACGGTCGTGTCCACCCCGATGTCGGCCTGGATCAGGATCGCTTCCAGTTCCCCGTAGAGGTCCTCGTCGATGGCGCCGCGGCCGGCGAGGAGCCTCTGGACGCGCTCGGTCATCCCCTGGCGCGTACGAGCAAGTCCACTGCGCAACCGCGCCAGCAGCCCCGGGCCTTCCCCGGCCAACACCGCTCACCTCCGCAGCTACCTAGGCCGCCCCGCCTGCCACGGCGACGGGCTCCGGCGCGGGCGCAGCCAGGCGCACCGACACCAGCCGGGAAACCCCGTCGTCTTCCATGGTCACCCCGAAGAGGCGATCGGCGGCCTCCATGGTGCCCTTCTGGTGGGATGATGATGAACTGCATGGCCGGCGCGCCGCTGGAGGGCTCCGACCCGCCCCACGCCATCTCGCGCAGGAAGGCGGCGAACCGGTCCACGTTGCTGTCGTCAAGGGCGGCGTCGATCTCGTCCATGACGCAAAAAGGCACGGGACGCACCCGCAGGAGGGCGAAGACCAGGGCGATGGCCGTGAGCGCCCTCTCCCCC
The DNA here is from genome assembly GCA_037440685.1 of Clostridiales bacterium. Lineage (GTDB taxonomy): Bacteria > Bacillota > Sulfobacillia > DYIH01 > JBBITQ01 > JBBITQ01. The sequence goes on along the minus strand of JBBITQ010000107.1, from coordinate 2,020 downwards.
CCGGAGAGCAAGGACAGATGCTGGGGTTTCTTCCCCGGCGGCTGGGCCACGATATCCACGCCCGAGGCCAGGACGTCGTCGTGGTCCAGCAGGACGAGGTCCGCCTGGCCGCCGCCGAAGAGCCGGGAGAAGACAGCCCGGAACTCCTCCCGCACCGCGCGGACCGTTGCCAGGAACAGCCGCTCCATGCGCCGGTCGATGAGCGCCGCCAGGTCCCGCAAGCCGCCCTCGGCCGTGGCCAGGTCGTCCAGTTGGGCTTGCAGGTCGCGCAGGCGCTCCTCCTCGGCTTCGTACTGTTGCCGTGCCCGCGGACTGCACGGGCCGAGGGCCTCCAGTTCCTCACGCAGCCTCCTGGCCAGGGCCCGCGCCTCGCCCGGCCGCGCCGGCGCCGGGAGGGCGAGGGCCTGTTCGGCGCTCAAACCGTACCGCGTCTTGAGGGCATCGGCCAGGGCTCGGCACTCCATGCGCAGCCGTGCTCCCTCTACCTCTCCGGCCCGCAGCCGCTCCCCCGCCTCGCGGACGGCGTCGCGCGCCTGCACCAAGGCTTCCTCCTCGGCTTTCCACGTGCGGAGGATCTCCTGCCGGAGCGCCTGCACCTCCGCGCGTTCCGCCTCCCCGCGCTCCCGCGCCGCCCTGGCGCGCTCCGCCTCGGCTCGGGCCTCAGCCAGCTCCGCCGTCAGGCGCACCTCCTCCTCGTCCAGGCGCGCCAGCGCCGACCGGCGGGCGGCGATGTCGCTCTCGAGCTCCCGCCGGCGCGCGCGCTGCTCCTCCTCGCGGTGGCGCCGGCTGCGCTCTTCCTGTTCCAGGGCCGCCAGGCGCACCCGCTCTTGGACCAGGCGGGCCCGCAGCGCTTCCCTCTCCTCCTCCACCGCCGCAACCCGGCCCTCGGCCGCGGCCAGCGCCGCCCGCAGGCTCGCCTCCAAACCGGACGCCGCGGCGACGGCCGCCTCTAGGCGCCCCCGCTCCTCCGCCCCCGACTGGGCCAGGCGCTCCAGCTCCTCCCGCCGGGCGCGGATGGCGGCCGCCCGCCGCTTCAGCCCCTCGGCCTCGCCCTCCGCCGCCGCCAGCTCCCGTTGCACCCGCTCGAGCACCTCCCGGCAGCGCCGCTCGGCCTCCCCGGCCTCTTGCCACGCTGCCGTCACCCGTGCCACCTGGTCTTTGAGAGCGGCCAATTCCGCTCTGGCCGCCTCGGCCTCCGCTTGGCCCGCGGCGATCTCCGCCGCCAGGCGCTCGGCCTCGCTGGCCCGGCCCAGCAATCCCCGCTCGCGCCCGCCTCCGCCGGCCTCGCCGCCGGTGATCGCCCCGCCCGGGTGGATCACCTCCCCGTCCACCGTCACGACCCGGTAACGGTAGGAGCCGGCGCGCGCCAGTTCCCGCGCGGCGGGGAGGTCCCGGGCCACGAGGACACGGCCCAGGAGGTGCGCCACCACCGGACGCAGGCGTGGCTCGCAGTCCACCAGGCCGGCCGCCCACCCCAGAGCGCCCTGCGCGGCGCCGAGCCGCTCATCCTCCCGGGCGGGCGCCGCAGGCCGGATGGTGTCGAGGGGCAGGAAGGTGGCGCGACCGCCCCGCGACCGCTTGAGCTCCTCGATGGCTCGCTGGGCGTCCTCCTCCCGCTCCACCACGATGTGCTGCACCGCCGGGCCGAGCGCCACGTCGATGGCCCGCTCCAGGCCTTCCTGGACGCGCAGGAGGGTGGCCACGGCGCCGACCACGCCCGCGAATGCATGGTGGCCGCGGTCGCGCGCGCGGAGGACAGTGCGCGGTCCCTGGCCGTAACCCTCATATGCGCTCTCCATCTCCCGGATGAGATCCAGGCGCGCCCGCGCCAGGCGCATGCGCTCCTCCACCGCCGCCAGCCGCCGCCCCGCCTCCTCGGCTGCCTGGGCCAGAGCGGCCCGCTCCCCCGCCAGGCCCTCCCGGCTCAAGCGGTAGGACTCAAGCTGGACCGACCAGGTCCGGACCTCCTCCCTCAGCCGTTCCACCGCCTCCGCGAGGCGGGCCGCCTCCAGGTCCAGGG
>JBBITQ010000106.1:3318-5265 GCA_037440685.1 Clostridiales bacterium | reverse complement strand
GGCTCCTGATAGACGGTGCGGTAGGTGGCCTCGTACGCGTCGCGCTGGGCGCCCAGGTCGATCGGCGCCGTCGGATCGTAGCGCAAGGGATCCTGCGCCGCGCCGCGGCGGCTCAGGTAGCCGATCTCGGTGAACACAACCTTCTTGCCCTTGAAGTTCCTCGACCTCCAGCCGTCGATGTCAGCGCTGTGGCGACGCCACCCCGCCTCTAGGTCCGCCAGCGTCGGGTCGGGCTTGTCGGTTGGCGGGAAGTAGGCGTCGATGCCGATGTAATCGAGCTTGTCCCAGAAGCGGATGTTGCGGTATTGCCGCCAGTCGGCGGCGTACGTCAGGGGGCCGCCGAACTCGCGGCGCACGGCGTCAATCACCGCGCGCCAGTCTCCGTCGCGGAAGACGTCGCTGGAGTTGAACTCCCCGCCGACGACGAAGGCCTCCACCTTCTCCTGCCGGGCCAGGCGGGCGTAATGGGTGATGAAACGACGATAGCTGTCGAACCAGCGCCCCCAGTCCTCGGGGAAGAAGGTGGCGCGCCATGCCCCGTCCTTGGAGTCCACCAGCGGCCTCAGCATCACCTTCATCCCGAGGTCGTGGGCCTTGCGGATGGCGTGGCGCAGGGAGGCGTCGGTGGGCGTGCGGCCCTCCCAGCGTTCGATGGCCGTGGCGCGGGCGTTCTCCTGGAACCACACGGGGCTGATCGCCACCCAGGTGGTCCCGGTGCCGGCCAGTTGCCCGAGCAGGCGGTCGGAGATCCCCGAGGAGAACACATCGGCGGAGTAACCGACGTAGTTCACCCCCCTCATGAACTCCCCCATGCGGGTGGCGGGCGCGGGAGCGGGACGGCGGCGCGCCGCGGCGCAACCGGACGCGATGATGGCCACGATGACGCAGGCGGCCACGAGCCGCATCAAGACCGGACGGTTCACGTCCCTCTCACCCCCGTGGTTCTCCCGCGGATGACGGCGCGGGATCGCCCGAGGTAGCATGTCCCGAACGGCCGCTCGTTAATCCGCCGCGCGCCGCCGCGCCCCCGGGAACGGCGCGTTCCAGAGAAGCCAGGCGGCAGCCGCCACCAGGAGGAGCGCTGCCAGCCAGAAAGGGCCGCGCAGGCCGAGGCGGCCCGCGGCCAGGCCGCCCAGCACCGGACCCGCCACCGCCCCGAGCATCCAGATGGCCGAGGCCAGCCCGAAGGCGCTACCCCGCTGGCCGTCGCCGACCAGCCGCGCCAGGATGGCGTTGGCGAGCTGTGACGCCCCCGCCTGGAAGAAACCGAAACCGAAGCGCGCCACCGCCATCTGGGCGGCGGAACCGGCCAGTCCCTGCAGGAGGCTCGTCACGCCCGCCCCCGCCAGCGCCGCGCCGAGCCACCGGCCGGCCGTGGCGGCGCCGGTCCGGCTCCAGAGGGGCGTCCCCAGGGCCATGGCGAGGCCGGCGGCGGCGAACACCGTCCCCGCCCGCAACGACACGCCTCCGCCTCCCATCCCTTCCACCACCAGCGCGATGACCGGCTGCACCGCCGTGGCGCCGATCTGGGTGAGGAAGACCGCGGCTAGAACCGCCGCGACGCCCGGGAGCCGGGCGACCCCCGCCAGCCGGGCCACCACGCCAGGCCCGGACGTTGCCGGAGCCCGCTGGACCTCGACCCGCACGAGGAGATATACGAGGATGGTGGCCAGCGCCATGACCGCCGCGGCCGCCCAGAACGTCTCCCGCATCCCCACGGCGTCGGCCACCACGCCCCCCACGAGCGGCCCCACGATCCCGCCGGCGGCCACCGCCACTTGCAGGGCGCCCAGCGCCTCGCCCACCCGCGCGCTCGGCACCGTCGCCGCCACCAGCGCGTTGCTGGCCGGCAGGAACCCGCCCAGGAGGCCGTTCACGAGGCGCAGCGCCAGGAGGTGCAGGGGCGACGCGGCCAGGCCCATCAGGAGGTGCACCACCGTGATGGAC
>JBBITQ010000106.1:0-3278 GCA_037440685.1 Clostridiales bacterium | reverse complement strand
CAGGGCGCCCCACACCGGCGACATCAGGCCCCCGGCCAGGAAGCTGGCCCCGAAGATGGCTCCCGCCCAGGTTTCCAGGTGCTCCCGGACCCCCATGCCTCTCAGGTACAGGGGCAGGAACGGGAGGAACATGGTGAAGCTCACGAGCGTCAGGAAGTCGGCCGCGGCCAGGGCATACACGTTCTTCCGCCACTGCGTCATGGTGACTATTGTAACTCCGGCTCGCTCGGACAGCACCCTGGCAGGAATATGGCTCCCGCCCCTCGTAAATAGTCTTTGGCCGTGCGCCCTACGCGCTTGGGGGGCAAGCCGGGACCGGCTCCCGGCGGAAGGAGGACGAGGTGGATCACGCCGCCGTGACTCTAGCTCAATTCCAGGAGTTCAAGAAGATCGCGCTCGAGCGCCGGAGCGTGCGGCGGTTCCTCCCCGACCCGGTGCCCGAGGCCGACATCCGCGAGATGCTGGAGTGCGCGCGCTGGGCGCCCAGCGACACGAACCAGCAGCCCTGGCGCTTCGTCGTCATCACGAACCGCGACCTCATCGCCCGGGTGGAGGAGATCTGCTGGCAGGCCATCGCCCGCCTGCAGGAGCGAGCGGAGGCCTCCGGCCGCCCCGACGTGGCCAAGAAGCTCAAGGTATTCGGGCGCTACGCGGCTGCCTTCGCCGGCGCGCCCTGCCTAGTCCTCCTGATCGGGGAGCCGTACCGGTCGCGGTTCACCGAGGAGATCTTCCTCCCCATCTTCTCGGACCGGGAGATGGAGGCGATAGCGCGCGAGGAGTCCATCAAGAGCGTGAGCCTGGCGGGGCAGAACCTCCTGCTCGCCGCCCACGCCATGGGCTATGGCGCCTGCCCCCTCACGGGGCCGGTCATCCTGGCCGAACGGGAGATCGCGGCCCTGGTGAGCCTGGAGCCGGAGCACTTCATCGTCATGGCCGTGGCCATCGGCCGTCCGGCGCTGCAGCCCGAGGGGCCGGGACGGCGGCCGCTGGTGGAGCTGATCACCTGGCGCCGCTGAGCGCCGCCAGCCTCTCCGCTATCCCCCGCGCCTCCGCCACCAGGCGCGCCACCAACTCGCCGGCACCGGGAACGTCGCCCACCAGGCCCGCGGACTGGCCGGCCCACACGAACCCTCCCTCCAGGTCGCCCCTGAGCGCCGCGCGGCGGTTGGCCTCGCCGCTGATCAGCGGGTAGAGCTCCTCGGGTGCCGCCCCCCGCGCCTCCGCCGCCAGGATGCGCTCCGCCGCCGCGTTCCGCAAGACGCGCCCGGGCCTTCCGATGGAGCGCTCGATCACCACGGTGTCGGTCTCCGCGGCGGCGAGGAGCGCCTCCTTGTACGCCTGGTGCGCCGGGCACTCCCGCGTGGCCACGAAGCGCGTGCCCATCATCACGCCGTCCGCGCCCAGGGCCAGCGCCGCCACGAACCCCCGGGCGTCGGCGATGCCCCCGCCCGCCACCACCGGGACGCGCACGGCGTCCGCCACCCGGGGCACCAGGACGAGCGTACCGACCTCGTCCCGCCCGAGGTGACCGCCAGCCTCCCACCCGACGGCGATCACCGCGTCGGCGCCCAGGGCTTCCGCCTTCCGCGCCTGCCGCACCCCGGCGACCATGACCAGCCGGCGCACCGGTCCGCTCCCCGCCCGCACCCCTTCCGTGCGGCGCAGGATCGCCTCGGGGTTGCCGCCCGTCACCGTGATGGCGGGCACGCCCTCCCCCAGCGCCACCTCCAGGTGCCCTTCCCATTCCCACCGACCGAGGGCGAAGTTCACGGCGAACGGCCGGTCGGTGAGCGCGCGCACGGCGGCGATCGCCCGGCGCAGATCCTCCGGTGTCGCGTAGTTGGCGGCCGTGACCTGGCCCAACGCCCCGGCGCGCGAGACGGCGGCGGCGAGCTCGGCGCCGGCCAGGTGGGCGGATTCATCGGCCTGTTGCAGCAGTACCAGCAAATCCGCAACACCCGCGAAAGCCTCAACGCCCAGCTCCGCACCCTCCGCCTGCTGGAAGCCTACCTGGAAGCCGGCACCATCGACTTGACCCAGGTGGACCAGTTCCGCCAAAGCATCGAGTCCGAACGCGCCAACCTCCTCCAGGCCCAGAACTCCCTGGAAAGCAGCCTCGACGCGTTCAAGACCGGCACGCTGGGCGTCTCCCCCGACCTCCCCGTGCGCCTCGATACCGAAATGATCCGCCGCTTCCAGTTCATCGATCCTAAGATGAGCGGCTTGCAGAACCGGCTCTCCGATGCCATCGAGGAGTTCGGCCGGCTCCCCCGGGCCCCCGAACCGGCCGCCATCCAAGAGACCCTCCAGCGGGCCCACGCCCTGGTCCAGGCCGCGCGGGAGGCCTTCGCCCAAGTGGAAGACGACCTCCGCGTCCTGGCCGAGAAGATGCCGGAGCGGACCCGGCAGATGGACCCGGCCGAAGCCGCCACGTTCGCCAAGGAAATGCAGCGCCTCGGCGAGACGTTCGCCGCTTTGCAGAAGCGGTTCGAGCCGATCCCGGTGCGCCTGGAGGCCCTGGCCGCCCAACTGGGGCCCCAGACGCGGCAGAAGACGGCCGACCAGCTCGTCGAGGTGATGACCGCCTTCGCCACCCTGATCGACGAGCTGTCGCTGGTTCAGGCCCGCGCCCGGCTGGAAGTGGTGACCGTCACCCCGGTCCGCATCACGGCCGAGCAGGCCCTGCGCATCGCCCGCGCCAACCGCCTGGACTGGATGAACAACCGGGCCTCGCTGGTCGATACCTGGCGATTGATCCAGTTCAACGCCGATGCGCTCCAGTCGAACCTGACGGTCGGCCTCAGCGGCGACATGCGGACCGTCGGCGATAATCCCCTGAACTTCCGGGCCCCCACCGGCACCCTGCGGGCCAGCGTGCAGTTCGATGCCCCCTTCACGCGCCTGCTGGAACGCAACAACTTCCGCCAGATATTGATCGACTACCAGCAGGCCCGGCGGCAACTGATCCAGTTCGAGGACTCCATCCACCAGACCCTGCGGAACCGCCTGCGGCAGTTGGAGCAACTGCGGGTGAACCTCGAAATCCAGCGGCGGGCCGTGATCATCGCCATCCGCCGCGTGGACCAGACCCGCGACGTGCTCAACGAGCCCCCGCCCCCGCCCGAGCCGGGCAAGCCCGCCACGCAGCTCGGCCCCACCGCCGCTTTGAACCTCCTGACCGCCCTGTCGGACCTGCGGAGTTCGCAAAACAACTTCATGAGCGTGTGGCTGAACTACTACGCCACGCGCATGCAACTGGAGCGCGACATGGGGATCAT
>JBBITQ010000105.1:4868-5278 GCA_037440685.1 Clostridiales bacterium | reverse complement strand
TTCGGCCATGCCGTCATCCTCGTGTTGATCCAGGTGGGTGGCCTGGGGATCATGACCGTGTCCACCCTGATCGCCTTCCTGCGCGGGAAAAGGATCACCCTGCCGGAGCGGCTGGTCATGCAGGAGGCTTTGGGTCAACTGCAACTGGCCGGGGTGGTGCGGCTGGCCCGCTCCATCCTCCTCATGACCCTTATCCTCGAGGCGATAGGAGCGGGGATCCTGGCCTTGCGCTGGGCCCAGGATTACCCGCCCTTGCAAGCGCTCTGGTACGGCGTGTTCCACGCGGTGTCGGCCTTCAACAACGCGGGCTTCTCGACCTGGTCGGACAGCGTGATGCGCTTTGTGGGCGATGCCTGGGTGCTGACGCCCCTGATGCTGGCCATCGTCATCGGCGGGCTGGGCTTTCCGGT
>JBBITQ010000105.1:0-4858 GCA_037440685.1 Clostridiales bacterium | reverse complement strand
GAGAGGACCCGACGGTGAGCCTGGCCATCCCCATCCTCATCATCCTGGGCGGGCTGGGGTTTGTGGTGCTGACAGACGTGTTCCGCTGGGCGCAGGACCGCCTGCGCCGGCAGCGCCACGAGCTGGCGGTGCAGACGAAGATGGTGCTGGTGGTCACCGGCGTCCTCCTCCTCCTCGGCACGCTGTTCGTCCTGGGCTGGGAGCACGACAACCCCGAGACCCTGGGTCCCCTGAGCCCGGGCGGCAAGGTCCTGGCGGCGTTCTTCCAGGGCACGGTGCCGCGCACGGCCGGGTTCAACAGCGTCCCCATCGGCAGCCTGCGCGAGGCCACCTTGTTCTTCATGATGATGCTGATGTTCGTGGGGGCCTCGCCGGGGGGCACGGGCGGGGGCGTGAAGACGACGACCTTCGGCGTCGTGGCGCTGGCGGTATGGAGCACCATCCGCGGCCGCTCCGACGTGGAACTCTTCGGCCGCCGCCTGCGCCGGCAGGTGGTGGACCGCTCCCTGGCCATAGTGGCGTCGGCCCTGTTCCTGATCACCACTGTGGTGCTGATCCTGGCGGGCACGGAGCGGGCGCCGCTGTTATCCATCATGTTCGAGACGTTCTCCGCCTTCGGTACCGTCGGCCTCTCGATGGGGTTGACGCCGCAGTTGAGCCCCGCCGGGAAGTTGATCATCGCCGCCACGATGTTCGCCGGGCGCGTCGGCCCCCTGACCCTCGCCGTCGCCCTGGCTCGCATCCAGGGCCGGGCCGACAGACCCTTCCGGTATCCCGAAGAGAGAATAATGGTGGGATAGGTGGGATCCCATGGTGCGTGAGTTCGCGGTCATAGGCCTTGGGCGTTTCGGGACGAGCGTGGCCGAGACCCTGCAGGAGCTGGGCCATCACGTGCTGGGCGTGGACGTGGACGAGGCCAAGGTGCAGGCCCTGGCCAACAAGCTGACCCACGTGGTGCAGGCCGACGCCACCGACGAGAACACCCTCCGGTCGCTGGGCATCCGCAACTTCGACACGGTGGTGGTGAGCATCGGCCAGGACATGGAGGCCAGCATCCTGATCACGCTGATGCTCAAGGAGATGGGCGTCAAGAACGTGGTGGCCAAGGCCGCCTCGGAGGCCCATGGCAAGGTGCTGGAACGGGTGGGGGCCGACCGGGTGGTGTTTCCCGAGAAGGACATGGGCGCGAAGATCGGCCGGTTCCTCGCCGAGTCGAACATCCTGGACTACATCGAGCTCACCCCTGACGTGAGCCTGGTGGAGTTCTCGCCCGGGGAGAAGATGTACGGGAAGACGCTGCGGGAGCTGGACCTGCGGGGCAGGTGGCGCGTGACAGTCCTGGCGATCCGGCGGGGCAAGAAGGTGATGATCTCGCCCCACCCCGACGAGCCCCTGCGGCACGGCGACATCATCGTCGCCATCGGGGAGAACGAGCATATCGAGAAGCTGCAGAAGTTCTCGGAGAAATGAAGATAACGAGCCCGCGCAACGAGAAGGTCAAGTACGTCCAGAAGCTGGGCCGGCGCCGGTTCCGGCAGCGCGAGGGGCGCTTCGTGATCGAGGGGCCGCGCCTCATCGGCGAGGCGATCACGAGCGGACTGCCCCTGACCAGCGTCTTTGTGGCGCCGGAGCTATTCGATGGCGACGCCTGGCGAGGCCTGATGGCCACCCTGCCCGCCGGGGTGCCGACCTACGAGGTGGCGGCCGGTGTGTTCCGCCAGTTGGCGGCCACGGATGCCCCGCAGGGTATCCTAGCGGTGGCGGAGATGCGCTCATGGACGTGGGAGGACTGCTGCCGGCCCGTGGCGGGTCCTCCCTTGGTGGTGCTGGTGGACGGGCTGCAAGACCCCGGCAACGTCGGCACCATCATCCGCGCCGCCGAGGCGCTCCGGGCCAGCGGGGTCATCCTGGGCGGGGGGAGCGCCGATCCGTACAACCCCAAGGCGGTCCGCGCCACCATGGGGGCCATCTTCCGCCTCCCGGTCGCGCATGACGCCGATCTCCCCGCGATCGTCACCCTGTTGCGCGCCCGGGGGATCAAGGTGCTGGTCGCCGCTCCGCGGGCCGAGACGGCCATCTACGACGTCGACTGGCGCGTGCCGGCGGCCGTGGTCTTCGGGAACGAGGGGGTGGGTGTCAGCCCCGAGGTGGCCTCCCTCGCCGACGGCGTCGCCAGCATCCCCATGCCGGGGCGGGCGGAATCGCTCAACGCCGGCATGGCAGCAGGCATCGTTCTCTATGAGGCCCTGCGACAGCGCTCCACCTCGCGCTGACGAAGGCATCCTCGCCGATTCGGCCCGGGCGGACCTCCAGAACATGCGTTTGAACCTCGGCGATCTTTACTCCGCCGGTGACGTCGTGCTATACTGTGTTCTGCGCGTTGCAGACATCGCTCCTCGGTAGCTCAACGGTAGAGCATCCGGCTGTTAACCGGAGGGTTACAGGTTCGAATCCTGTCCGAGGAGCCATTCTATCGTCGTCAAGCGCGGCGGAAGCCGCGAGGGTTGTGTCGGCGCGGGCCCATAGCTCAGCGGTGAGAGCGAGCGACTCATAATCGCCAGGCCGTAGGTTCGAATCCTACTGGGCCCACCAAACGTCGAGGCCGTTTGTGGCCCCATCGTCTAGAGGCCTAGGACACCACTCTTTCAAGGTGGCGGCCCGGGTTCGAATCCCGGTGGGGTCACCATTTTATTGCCTTGCCATCGTTTTGTGTGGCGACGACATTGAACGTGTCTTGCAATCGCCCGCGTCCAGGCGCGGCGGCCGCCGTGCCCCCGCCGGTGCTTGCATGCGACGGCTTGCGTTCCACGGTGCCGTGTGCTACATTAAAGTTCGCTTGATGGGCGGTTAGCTCAGCGGGAGAGCGCTTGACTCACATTCAAGAGGCCGCAGGTTCGATCCCTGCACCGCCCACCATGAAAAGCCTATGAACCGCAAGGGTTTGCGGACATCTACCCCGACGGGCAGGCCAGCAAAAGCGAGCGGTTGACAGCGAAATGACAGCAAAACGGGCGGGATTCGTTCCCGCCCGTGGGTGGAGTGAGCGCCGGGGCTTTCGGGGGCTACCGGCGCTTCTCTTTCGCGGCGGCTTTGTGGCGCAGCATCTCCTGGACGAGCTTTGGGTGACCGTCGGGGCGGGGAGCCACGTGGCCGTCGTGTTCCGGACGGTTCGACCATTTCCGAGGCGAACCGTCCGCGCCGCCTTCCCATGCGCGATGGTCAGCGGGAGCCGCAGACGTACCGCACGCCGGCGGGGCCGATGCGCGCCCAGTGTACCGTGCCGGCGGGGACGTCGAGCCGGTCGCCGGGACGCAGCTCGCACGCCGTGCCGTCTGGGAAGCCGATGGTGATCGAGCCGCGCACCACCCAGCGCACCTCGTCCTGCGGGTGGACGTGCTCTGGATAATAGGCCAGCGGCGGATCCTCCCAGACGTAGACGTCATAGCCTTCCTGCCGCAGCCGGCTCAGGCATTCCCTCTCGTCCACCGTTCGCTTATCCATGGTGCCCCCTCCCCTCGGTCCCTGACAAATATAGCAAACCGCGCCGGGCGCTGCATAAAGCGCGGGCACATGGCGGAGTATAGACGTCGGTTGTTTCCCGCGGGGAGGAGGTGATACCGTGAACGCGTACGTGGTCCAGCAGGCCCAGGCTGCGGCTCAGGCTGCCCAGCAGGCGGCTCAGGCGGCCCAGGCGGCGGCCCAGCAGGCGCAGCTCGCGGCACAGCAGGTGACCCAGACCGCCCTGACGGTGGGCGCGGCTCCGCTGGCGGGGGCCTTCCCGGGCATCAGCCCCATCGCCGCGCCCGGGGTCAGCCCCGTGAGCCCGGCGGCAACGGCGGCGGCTCCGGCGGCGGCCCTGCCCCAGATCCAGCAGGCGGCCCAGCGGGTCCTGTTCTGAGCGTGGAACCGCAGGTCTCTCAACCACTCGCCCCGGCTCTGACCCGGGGCATTTCTATTTGGTTAGGCTGCGCTGTGTTAAGATAGTTGAAGTCAGAACCGTCACCGGTGGGGTGTTTGCATGCTGACCGCCTTGTTCCCGGCCTTGACCGCCGAGGAGTACGCCCTCTTCTCGGGCGTCGCTCACCCCTGGGAGGCCGTGGGGAGATTGCGGGAATGGCTCCAGGAGCAGCTTGCCCCGGGGTCGGACATCGCCCCGGGGGTGCGGCTGGCCGGCGCCGTCATCGCTTGCGAGCGCATCGCCGTCGGGGCGGGGGCGGTCATCGAGCCGGGCGCCGTGATCCTCGACGGGCCGGTCTACATCGGCTCGGGCGCCGTCGTGCGGAGCGGCGCGTACATCCGCGGAGCCGCGTACATCGGAGCGGGGGCGCTGGTGGGCCACGCCACCGAGGTCAAGAACGGCATCCTCCTCGCGGGGGCCAAGGCACCCCACTTCAATTACGTCGGCGATTCCATCCTGGGCCATGACGTCAACCTGGGCGCCGGCGCGATCCTGTCCAACTTCCGGCTCGATGCCCGGACCATCAAGGTGACATGGGATGGGCGGCGTCTGGACACCGGCATGAAGAAGCTGGGCGCCCTGATCGGCGACGGCTGCAGCATCGGCTGCAACGTCGTCTGCAACCCCGGCACGATCCTCTTCCCGGGCGTGATGGTGCCCCCTGTGACCGCTGTCTCCGGGACTCACCAGGTGAGCCTGGTGGCGCCCCGACCCCCGGATCGCTCCCCTGACCTGGCATGACTTCCTGATCAGTTCGTCTGCTCTTGATCCCGGCGGGTGCCCCCCTGTGCCTGCGGCGGTTGGGCGGGTTTGGCACGCGGGGGCTCTGTGTGCTTTTGAAGGGATTTGTATTGATATCCCGATATGTCATGTTATAATAGCGCCGGTATATTCTGTTGT